>JAJYNF010000261.1 GCA_021786455.1 Acidobacteriota bacterium | reverse complement strand
CCGGTAATCAGCACGGTGGCGCGGCTGGAAGCGACTTGGGTGATCAGATCAAGAACCTTCTGCATTCGCTCGCTCTTGCCCACGATGTTCGGAAAGGCGAAGCGTTTCAGGGCGCGACGAAGCTGAGTGTTTTCCACCTGGAGCCGCGACCGCTCCAGGAGATTGCGAATTTCGAGCAAGAGCTTGTCGTTATCCCAGGGTTTGGTGATATAGCTTTCGGCGCCTTCCCGCGAGGCCCGGAACGCTGTCTCGCTCGAGTCATAAGCCGTTATCATGATGACGACCGTGTCCGGCGCGTCGCGTTTGATGGCCTTGAGCACTTCCAGGCCGTTCGCGTCGGGCAGGCTCACGTCCACGAGCGCCACATCGAAGAATTCCGTCTCGACCCTTCGTAAGCCTTCGCTGGCCGCGGGCGCGCACGCCACTTGGTAGCCCTCCAAAGCAAGCACCTGCTGGAGGCTTTCCCGGATATCCAGCTCGTCATCAATGACCAAGATGGAGGCTTTAGACCGCATGCACTGCCTTTCTAGTGGAAGGAAATTCCACGCGGAAGGTCGTTCCTCGCCCCACCGCGCTATCGACACGGATAGTGCCGGCGTGCTCGTGGACAATGCCATAGCTCACAGCCAAGCCCAAGCCGGTCCCGCGGTTGGCGCTCTTTGTCGTGAAGAACGGATCAAAAATCCTGCGAAGGTGCTCCGGCGAAATGCCCGACCCACTGTCCGCGACCTCAATCGCAACGGTGGAATTCTCGGATTCGGTCGCGAGCGTCAGGTCGCCGCCACGCGGCATGGCATCGCGGGCATTGAGGATGAGGTTCATGAACACTTGCTGGAGTTTTCCGGCATTTCCATAAACAGGGGGGAGCTCGCTTGCCAGTTGGACATTCACGTTGATCCGCGCGCTGCGCAGCATCGGCTCGACCAAGGCGAGCGTCTCGCGAAGAATCCGGTTCAAATCGAGCTCGCCGCGTTCGCTTCCGCTTACCCGGGAGAATTTCAGCAAGCTATTAACGATCTCTGAGGCCCGAAACCCCTGCTTGATCACTTTCTCCAGCGTTGAAAAGCGAGGATCGTCGGGCGGCGTCTGCCGCAGGAGCATCTGCGCTTGCGACGTGATGACCGCCAGCGGAGTGTTCACTTCATGCGCCACTCCGGCCGCCAATACGCCAATGGATGACAGCTTCTCGGCCTGGAGCAACTGTTCTTCCAGATTCACCCGCTCCGTGAGGTCCGTAAAGATCAACAGCCGTCCGATGACTTGGTCATCCTTTTCGAGCAAGGGTACGGTGGAAACGTTCACGATCCGTACCTGGCTTGCCTTGTTGTTCAGCCGGAATTTGTAAAGACTCTTCTCGCGTCGCGGCTCGTCCGGCAGGGGAAGGTCCTGGAGAAGCTCGGACGGAAAAATCTCCGCCAGCCGCTTCCCAACCGCTTCGGACCTCGGCATCCCGTAAATCTTCTCCATCGCGGAGTTCCAGGACTCGACCTTCTGCTCCAGATTCGAGGCAAGCACACCCACATCAATGGACTCGATGATCCCCTCGCTGAAGTCTTTCAAGGTTTGATACTCCAGCGCCTCGCGCTCCAGCGCCTCATAAAGACGCGCATTCTCTAGGGCAATGGATAGGTAACCGGAGATTGTTCGGAGGAGGTCCACATCGTCGCTCGACAAGAAGTCTCCCTCCGCAGTCTTTCCCAGTCCCAGGTAGCCGAGCGTTCGCATCTTCGAGCTCAGCGGGAAATAGTAGTGCAGCCCCAGTTGCTCGATCGCCAATTGGACCGAAGGCGCGTAGCCCAGAGGCTGCCGGAGACTATCAAAAAACAAAAAGCCTCGCTGCCACTCCGGCCGTTGCGGATCGAGAAATGACAAGTCGAGTTCGCCCGCGCGGGGCAGCCCTCGCGACCTGACGAGCGTGAAGCGTCCGAAGGAATCTGCGGAAAAGATTCCGACCCGATCCACCTTGAGCGTCCCCGCCAGGCGATCTACGACTTGATCGAGCAGGCCATCGGTATGGACCTCCGTGGTGATACCTCGGGCGAATTCGAGCAACGCGCGCCGGTAGTCATAGCGCTGGGGGTGAAGGATTTGCTCCAAACGCTTCTGAATCCACTTCGCGAGGGGTTGGAAAAGCAAAGCAGTGACAAGAATCGCAAGAAGCCACCCCGCCTGGGTGGTGACCAGGGCCCTATGACGAAAGAAATCCGCCAGCAGAATGACCAGGCCGAAATAGACCGCTATCGTCGTTCCCGTGGCTAATGCGTAAGCCGCGCCGCGGCGGAAAATGATATCCACGTCCATCAACCGATACCGAACGATGGCGTATCCAAAGGTGAGGGGCAGCAAAACCAGAGAGAAGACCGAGAACTTCATCCACGTCGCCGGCACCGAGCCCAGTCCGAGGAAGTAAGGAATGACGTACAGAATTACAAAGGGCAACAAGGACAAAAGCGTTCCTCGGGTTAGCCACTTTAGTTGCTGGCGGATCAAAGGCACCGAAGCTCGGCGGTAAGAATCCAGCAGAACCGCTGCCCCCGCCACATACCCGATTCCCAGAAGCCCCATCTCCGCGCTGTCCAAAAGCCATCGGACGGACAACAGAGGGAACGGAACGGTGATGTAACCGCTCATAATCAACACGTGGACAATAAACAGCAGCACCCCCGGAGCGTAGAGCGCAGGAACAAGCGTAGGACGCTTCTGTATCGCGCGGTGCTTTTCCGGAAACATTAGGCAAAAGTGTAAAAATATGGCCGGCTGAAGGACCATTGCTGCTACATTCAGCCAATAAACCGCCGAATCGAAGGCGTTCAGCTTCCCCGTGTAAGCAAAGGTATAAAGGACAAACGATGACAGGCAAAACAGGTAAAAATGCGCCGACCGGGAGGCTCGCCGTCGGCGAAAGAATATAAAACTCCCAATCAGCAAATACAGCAGGCCTGTAATTTCAAGGTAATCTCGAATAGAGCCCGAACGACTTTGTGGAACCAGCACCACTTGGGTTTGGAACTTCTTTCCGTCCCTGGAAAGCTCGTAAGTCGCCCGGCGCCACACGCCCAAGTGATAGATCTCGCGGACCGCATCCGTAGTTCGATAAATCGAATACCCGTCAATAGCGAGAAGATAATCGCCCGGCTCGATTCCGGCGCGGTCGGCGGGCCCTCCGGGGCGCACGTTGAAAGCTTGCACGCCTTGGATCGTGCGAATCCAGCTTACCCCGTCGGTCGGAAGCCGGAACGTCCTCCATTGCTGGAAATTGATAGCGGCCATCATAACCAGGCCGGCACTGATAATTGCCAGCAAGGAGATTGGGAAGCTCAATGGTGTCCGTACACGCATACTTTTGCCGGGAACAGCGTCCTACCAAACAGCTATTGTATGAGCAAATCGGCTTCCAGTCCACCTGCCGGGTAACGAGACTAAGCCTTTGCACGCCAATAAAATTACTTAGCATGCAACATCCGGTATAACTGAATATGGAAAACTGGATATTCAATTTATATTTTCATAACTTTAACTGTGCGATAGGGCTTGACCATCATTCAAGGACAGGTGCAAAATTGACAATACCCACCCGCCTATGATAGCTTGGAGAAGGTGGCTAACGGACCGGGACCAACTGACTTGCCTGCATTGAGTTAGCTCAAGAAATTGTGCCAAGCCCTGACCGCTTTTTCTTCGAACACTACGGTTTGACAGAGCATAGCCTGGCAAGTTATTTGTCGGAGGCGCTCTCAGAGGGCGGCGATTACGCTGACATCTATTTTGAGCACACCACGACATCCTCACTCTTGCTTGACGAGTCGCTAGTAAAGTCAGCCCATGAAGGCGTGGCAGCAGGATGTGGGGTTCGGGTCATCGCGGGCGAGCAAACCGGATATGCCTATACCGATGATTTGTCTCCCGAGCGGGTCTTGAAGTCGGCGAAAACTGCTGCCCGCATTGCCAGCGGCCCAGCGCGGGTTTCCACCGTTGGACTTTCCACCGTCGCGTCTCCTCACGATTTCTATCCCATGGTCGCAGCATCGCGTGACCCGGAATTCCGCCTCAAACTCGAGCTGGTGTTACGGGCTGACCCAGCGGCGCGGGCTTACGCCCCTCAGATTTCCCAAGTTCGGGTCACTTACGGAGATCAGTCACGACATATCCTACTGGCCGGGTCGGACGGGAAAATCATGACTGATTTTCAACCGCTGGTGCGGCTTAGCGTTTATACCATTGCGGAGTCGGATGGCAGAAAGGGAACGGGAGCCAGCGGGGGAGGCGGCCGCGTGGGGTTGGACTATTTCGTGGGTCAGCATGGCCCTGAGCATTTTGCGCGCGAAGCCGCTCGCCAAGCCATGATTCAACTCGAAGCTAAAGAAGCTCCGGCGGGAGAGATGGAGGTGGTCCTCGGCCCGGGCTGGCCGGGAATTCTGCTACACGAGGCAGTCGGCCACGGCCTCGAGGCTGACTTCAATCGCAAAGGGATTTCCGCGTTCAGTGGCCGCCAAGGCGAAAGCGTGGCCTCAGAACTCTGCACCGTGGTAGATGATGGAACCCTCCCAGGGCGGCGAGGGTCTCTCAACATGGACGACGAAGGCGAGCCGACGCAGAAAAACATACTCATTGAAAAAGGCGTCTTGCAAGGCTATCTCCAAGACCGGTTAAACGCCCATTGGCTCCGCGCCACCCGGACTGGAAACGGCCGCCGCGAAAGTTATGAACACATTCCGATGCCTCGCATGACGAATACCTACATGCTTCCCGGCAAGGATGATCCCGAGGAAATCCTTCGCTCCGTGCGCCATGGGCTCTACGCCACTCATTTTGGGGGTGGACAAGTGGACATTACCAGCGGGAAATTTGTCTTTTCCGCTTCCGAAGCCTATCTGATCGAAGATGGCCGAATCACCGCCCCCGTTCGAGGAGCCACCCTCATCGGGGACGGCCCGAGCGTGCTCCAGCGCGTCACAGCAGTCGGCCATGACTTGGAGCTCGATCCAGGCATCGGAACCTGTGGCAAAAACGGCCAAAGTGTTCCCGTTGGGGTGGGAATCCCGACCGTCAAAATCAGCCGACTCACCGTTGGTGGCACTATCCCGCGAAAGATGCAGAACTTCATGTAGCGGGCGCTATTCATCCGGAATTTTGTGAACGTTTGACGCATGGCTAACACGTCGCTGAAACAGATCGCCCAAAGGTTGGTCGAAGACGCCCTTCAACAAGGCGCCACAGGGGCTGAGGCGATCGGGAGAGCGGGCGAAGAATTTTCAGTTGGCGTTCGCCTGGGAACCGTTGAGCGGCTGAAGGAAGCGGCCTCGAAATCGCTGGGGCTTCGAGTGTTTCTTGGAACAAGGAGCGCTTCCGCGTTCACCAGCGACCTCGCGCCGGAATCACTCGCCAAATTATTGGTTCGAGCTTTGGAAATGGCGCGGGCCACTTCTGAGGATCCGGCGTCGGGTTTGCCCGAAGCCGCCCTTCTGGGCCAATACCCCGGAGAGTTAGCCCTTTACTCAGATGACCTCAGTCAACTGCGGACCGAGCAACGAATTGAGTTGGCTCGCCGCGCGGAAGCGGCGGCCTTCCAGTCAGATCCGCGAATCACCAACTCCGAAGGAAGCTCCTTTGAAGCCTCGGCAGGGATTAAGGTCTATGTGAACTCGCATGGTTTTGCGGGGGCCTATCAATCGTCTTACTGCACGCTCTCGGTAGTGCCGGTGGCCCAGCCCAATGGCGGGTCCGCAAAGGCCATGGAGCGGGACTATTGGTACTCGGTTTCACGGAGCATGGCGGCGCTTGAATCGCCAGAGGCCATCGGCCGAAAAGCAGCGGAACGTGTGTTGCGGCGATTGGGGGCTAGAAAAGTTGCGTCGTGCAAAGTGCCTGTCATCTTTGACCCGGAAACGGCCGGGGCGCTGCTCGGTAATATCTTCGAGGCCGTGCGCGGAGACATGATCTATCGCCGAGCGTCGTTTTTAGCTGGAAAACTGGGGAAAAAGGTTGCCGCGAGCCATATAACCATCCTCGACGATGGCGTGCGCCCCGGCGGATTGGGCTCGCGGCCGTTCGACGACGAAGGCATTCCATCCTCCGTTACGCCCGTCATCGCCGAAGGCCTTCTGCAAAACTATTTGCTGAACTGTTATACCGCGCGAAAGCTTGGCTTGCGCACAACCGGCAATGCCGCCCGTGGCTTGGCCGGGGCTCCGAGCGTCGGGCCCAAGAATTTCTATCTCCAGGCCGGCCCGTATCCTCCCGAGCAAATCATCGGCTCCGTGAAAGAGGGATTGTATTTGACCGAATTGATTGGCTTTGGCGTGAATGTGGTTACCGGAGATTATTCCCGCGGCGCAGCCGGCATTTGGGTTGAAAACGGCGAATTGACCTATCCCGTGGCCGAGGTCACCATTGCGGGCAATCTTGCCGAGATTCTTCATGGCATTAGCATGGTAGGCTCGGATCTTGAATTCCGCGGGGCGATTGCATCGCCCACCATCCTCGTGGAGGGGCTGACCGTTGCCGGCACGTAGTGAACATTGCAAAATGCGATGCCGTGTTCAGGTAGCACCGGCATCTTGTCGGCCCTGAAAATTGCTGCCGGTTCATCCCGGGCGGGACGGCGGGGCTAGGCCAAAACTCCGTGTTTCTCAACTCTAGGCTGCAAGCATCAGCAAACCGCCGCTCGCAAGGTTTCCGATTACATGAAATCCGCGTATAGAGAATCCAATGGCATGAGCGCAAGGCATCTGCTGGCTTGGAAGCGTCCGTCGGGGCGGTATCCTTTGGTCTTGAAACTCCTCCTTGCCTGCTGGTTGCCCAGTTTGACGGGTTGCGGCAGCGCTTCCCACGTTTCGCCCAACTCGCCCCCAACCCCCGAGGAGCAAGCCTATCTCACCATGATTGAGGTGACAAACGCGAAGATGATGGCTGCCCGAAATTTTTTGGGAGAACGTATCATCACGATGGATGCCCACATTGTAAATCACGGGAACAAAACGGTTCGTTATGTGAAACTTGAGCTTCAGTTCATGGACATATACGGCCGCAAAGTAGTTTTGCAAACGCAGGCGGTCCCGATTACGCCGCAAGCTCCGCCTCTCCCGCCGGGTGAGTCCCGCCCGTTCAGTATCTCCTTTGAGCATGTGCCGCCGGACTGGAATCAAGCACCGCCTCGAATCACGCCGGTCCGAGTGATTTTTTGAACGAGCCAGGGGTCAATCTTAAGCGCCTGATTTGCTCGTGCGGGAGGCGACATCGAGCTAGTGTCGTGCGTCTAACACTTCTTTACAATGCCGTGACGTAGCACGGGCGTCTCGCCCGTGTCGGGACACGGCCAGGATGGCCGTGCCACGAATGCTAAATTGCAAATCTACTTAAGACACACGATACTAGCGGCCGATGGCCAACCGGTGAATGAGGACTTCAGGCAAGCAGGCAGCGCGCATTTTGGCCTGCGTTTTGGCGAGATCGTATGGAACGCGGAAATATTCCACCTCATTTCGCTCTCGATCAAGAATGGCAAAAGCGGCGCGCCAATCGTCGTCCCGTGGCTGGCCGACGGACCCCGGGTTAATCAGGTACACATGCTCATCCAGGAGCTTCAGGGTTTTCGGTTTGTCATCCAAGACACGGGAACAGTGGATAGACTCGAAGCGGTCTGACGCGGAGAGAAGAAACCCTCCTTGACGATGCGTGTGGCCAAAGAAAACCAGGGGATCGCTCATGGCACGGAAGTTAGCCAGGGCTTGAGCGGGTCCGAGAATGTACTCGTCTTCGTCCAGCGGCGAGCCATGGACGATTTCGAAACCCTCGTGCGTCACCGGGCCGGTCGGCAGCCTGCGGAGAAACTCGAAATTCTCCAGAGTCAGCTCATGCCGAGTCCACTCCGTAGCCAAGCGGGCCAAGGGGTTAAATTCGCTCGCATCCAGGAGACCTGCGCAAGCCCGGTCGTGATTGCCGCGAATGATGACCCGGGCCAACTCTCGAGTGCGCTCGACCACGGGGTTTGGGTCAGGCCCGTAACCGACTAAATCCCCAAGGCATACGAGCTGGCTGTAGTTGCCCTCGGCAAGCTCCAGACAACGCTCCAAGGCTTCCAGGTTCGCGTGAATGTCACTGATAACGAGATACCGCAAAGCGCTCCCGGCAACGTTGGCCTTAAATTATACGACCGTCGGGAAAAGATTAGTGGCCTCAAGAGCCCGTCGAACCGGCTCACTAAAAAAACTGACTATGAAATGGCGAACCTTCGGCGTGGCCTACAACCAAAACGCTCAACGTCGCCCGATAGCGCGTCTGGGTAGCACGCTTAGCTTTACGCCATCGCTGGGGCCGCCCTATAATAACAAAGTTGTAAACTCTGCGCCAAGAGACTGAAGGCACGACGTTGGAAACCCGCCGCGCGAACGCGGAGGATTGACCCTTGAAAGCATGTAACGCTTCAACTCCCGCGGATGATACTCCTGACGGACGGCGGAATTTCGCCGAGGACGCGAAGGCTCAGGAATTCTCCTTGTCTTCCAACCCACCGGCCCCTGCGGCCAAACGTGATGTCATTTCGGTTCATGGCGCTCGCGTGCATAACCTTCGCGATCTGGATTGCGAGATCCCGCACAATGCGCTGACGGTGGTCACCGGTGTTTCCGGCTCCGGCAAGTCGAGCCTGGTGTTTGACACGCTCTACGCCGAAGGCGAGCGCCGCTACATCGAGTCGCTTTCCGCCTATGCCCGGCAATTCCTGGAACGGATGGAAAAACCCGACGTGGATCGGATTGACGGTATCGCGCCCGCCGTCGCGATCCGTCAGAAGAACTCCACCCGCAATCCTCGCTCTACCGTGGCGACCGCCACCGAAATCTATGACTATTTGCGGTTGCTTTTTGCCCGCGTTGGCGTCACCGTGTGTCCGCAATGCGGGCAGGTTGTCGAGAAGGATCATGTGGACTCGATTGCGAGTCGCGCTTCCGCCTTGGAGCAGGGGCGCCGCTTTTACGTTTTATTCAAAATGGAGTCTCTCAGCTTGCCGGAGCGTCGGACGACGCGCCGCCATCCGTCCCGGCAGCGGCCTTCGGCTGGGGAACCCTTGGGTCCTGAAGCGCCCCGCCCTCGACTCTCGAGCGACGCATGGAAGTCCCATTTGACGGCTTTGCGCGAGCGCGGTTTCAACCGCCTCTACCAGGACGGCAAGGTCTTCGAGTTCTCGGCGCCTGAGTCTCTGCTGGAGCTTGACTTCCAACGGCCGGTTTACGTTCTGGTGGACCGGCTTTCCGTGCAGCCGGATTTTCGCCAGCGATTGATTGATTCCGTTGAACTCTGTTACCGCGAGGCCGGAGAATCTATCCTGGAGTTCGTCGCGGACGATCCGACGCAGGCGCCCGAGCGATGGGTGTTTAGCGAACGCTTTGAGTGTAAGCGGTGCGGGATGACCTTCCCTGAACCTGAGCCATCCCTTTTCTCCTTCAACAGCCCTTCAGGAGCCTGCCCTCGATGCCAAGGGTTTGGCAATACCGTGGATTTTGACCTCAACCGAGTGATTCCGGATGAGAGCAAGACGCTCGGCGAAGGCGCCGTCGAACCATGGACCAAACCCAGGTATCGCGCCTTGCAGAATGAATTTCGCCAGGCAGCCCGCGCGCGCGGCATGCCGCTCGATGTTCCCTATCGTCTTTTAAGCGCGGAGCAAAAGCGTTGGATTCTTGAGGGAGACGGAGAGTTTGGCGGCGTCCGCGCATTTTTCCAGCGCCTCGAACGGAAAAAGTACAAGCTCCATGTCCGCGTCTTTCTCAGCCGTTATCGCGGCTACACGCTTTGTCCCGAGTGCCAAGGAGGGCGGGTGCGCCGCGAGGCGTTGCACGTCAGGCTAAAAGGCAAGAATATCGTCGAGGTCTGCCGACTATCCATCCGTCACGCGCGGCGGTTTTTTGACGACCTCAGCCTCTCTTTAACGGAGCAGGCCATTGCCGGCAGGGTGCTCGAGGAGATTCGCGCGCGCCTTAAATTCCTTGACGAAGTGGGTCTCGATTATTTAACCCTCGACCGCCTTGCATCCACACTCTCGGGCGGGGAAGCGCAACGCATCCAGCTCGCTACCGCGCTGGGTTCGAACCTGGTGGGTACCCTCTACATCCTCGATGAGCCCTCCATCGGCCTTCATGCCCGCGATACCGGCCGCCTGATAGGAATCCTCAAAAGCCTTCGCGACCTCGGCAATACGATTCTGGTGGTGGAGCACGATCCTGAAATCATCCGAGCCGCGGACGCGGTCCTCGACCTCGGTCCCGGCGCGGGCGAGCATGGCGGGCGCGTGATGTACGCCGGGCCGGTAGCACCCATGCTGCACAGTGAGGTTTCTCTCACTGGGCGTTACTTGTCGGGCGAACTTCAGGTGGCCGTACCCAGCGTTCGCCGGCCCCCCGGCAAGCAATGGCTGCGCATCCGTGGCGCCCGGCAGCACAACCTCAAAGGCATTGATCTGGATATTCCCCTCGGTCTGCTGGTCTGCGTCAGCGGGGTTTCCGGCTCAGGAAAATCCACGCTCGTTCACGACGTCCTGTATAACGCCCTCATGTCGAAGCGTGGACTCTCTGCCCCTCGGGCGGAGTTGGACGGTCTTCAGGGGGATGAAGCTTTAACCAATATCGTTTTGATGGACCAATCACCCCTGGGCCGCACGCCCCGCTCCAATCCTTTGACTTATCTCAAGGCCTTCGAGGGTATTCGTGAACTCTTTGCTTCCACCCCCGAGGCTCGACAGCACCGATATACGCCCGGGTATTTTTCCTTTAACATCCCTGGCGGCCGCTGCGAAACCTGTCAAGGGGACGGCGTGGTCACCGTGGAAATGCAGTTTCTGGCGGATGTCGAGCTGGTCTGCGAGGACTGCCGCGGACAGCGCTTCAAGCCGGGGATATTGGCAGTTCACTACAGGGGAAAGAATATTCACGAGGTGCTGCAATTGACGGTTCGGGAGGCCCTGACGTTCTTTGCCGGGTCCC
>JAJYNF010000165.1 GCA_021786455.1 Acidobacteriota bacterium | reverse complement strand
CGGTACGATTCCTCATGTGGCGGCGCAGCCCAGCGCGGCGGAGAACGGAACCGGCTCGACGGCGGCGGGCTCGCTCGAAACGGGACCGAAGTCCTGGAACCCTGCCATCGGTTTAGCGCGGCGAGCCGCGCGGACGGCATCGGCAACCGCTCCAACAACCCCCGTGGCGACGTCCGCCGCATCCGCGGAAAGCAAGACGAGGAGCAAGACCTATTGGCAAGCACAGTTCAAGCGGGCGCGCGCGCGCTTGGCTCGGGCCAAAGAAGAACAAACGCTTTACCAAAACGAATTTCATCTGCTTAAATTACAGAGATACCAGACGCTGGATCCCAACCTGATTTCGAGCCTCACCCAGAGGATCGCGTCCAAACAGACCGAGCTGACCCAAAAGGAAGCGGTCACGGCTCGAGCGCAGAAAGCCCTGGACGAGTTGAAGGCCAAGTTCAAGGCCAGCGGCGCTCCAGCAGACTGGAGCCGAACTCCTTAACCCGCTTTCTCCCCTACGTGCAAGGCAGCCACTCCGCGCGACAAATTACGATAGCGCACCCGCGCGAATCCAGCCTCGCCCATCAGGGCGACCAGCGATTCCTGATCCGGAAAACGCTCGACTGAATTCGGCAAATACTGGTAGGAACCCGCCGCGCGAGAGATGCAGAAGCCGACGCGGGGCAGAATGCGGCGAAAATAAAAGCGGAAGAGCGGGCCCGCGAGTATGCCGCGGACTTTTGAGAACTCCAGGATGGCGACGCGGCCGCGCGGCTTGAGAATGCGATGCATTTCTTCGAGACCGCGGCGATAATCGGCAAGATTGCGGAGGCCGAAGGCGATGGTGACGGCATCGAAGGCCCCGTCGGAGAAGGGCAGGCGGAGGGCGTCGGCCTCAATAAATTGCACCCGCTTGAATCCGGCGGATTTCTCTTTGGCGCGGACCAGCATGGGCCGGCAGAAGTCCGCGCCAATCACCCGGCCGGCCGAACGGCGAGCCAGCGCCAGCGAGAGGTCTCCCGTGCCGCAACACAAATCGGCCACGCTTGACTGGGGGCGGGTCAGAACGTCCGCCAAGGCTCGAGCGGCGGCACGCCGCCATAGAAGGTCCGAGCCCGCCGAGAGCAGATGGTTGAGAAAATCATATCGCGGCGCGACGTGAGCGAACATCCGCTTCACCTCGCTGGCGGTGGAAGCGGGGTCGCCGGGACGGCCGAGCGGGCTGCCCGCGAAAGGAGTCTTCTCCTCGCCGCTCATATCTCGGCTCGCTGGAGGCTGCGGAAAGCCCGCGCGACGGCATCGGCGGGAACGTCAGACGCGATTCGCACTTTGCCGATGCGTTCCGGAAGTACCCAATGGACGCGGCCCCCCACGGCCTTCTTGTCGTGCCCCAAAAGCGAGAGAACTCGGGAAGGAGAAAGATCAGCCATCGAGGGGAGCGGACCCACCTGCCACACTAGTCGGGCGATACGGGCCGCCTCGTCGTCGGGGAGCACGCCGAGCCGCGCGGCTAAACGAGTGACGCCGAGCAGTCCCCACCCAACAGCTTCACCGTGCAAAAAGCGGCGATAATCAGTGGCCGCCTCAATCGCGTGGCCGTATGTGTGACCTAAGTTCAAGACACGACGAAGGTCTGCTTCCTTTTCGTCACGATTGACGATCTCCACTTTCACGCGCGCCGCGCGGGCGATGAGCGGCTCGATCACGGCTGTCCGGTTTGGCTGCAGGGTGGCCAGACGTCGCTCTAAGAGGTCAAAAAATAGGGGGCCAGAAAGGATGGCGTGTTTGACCACTTCATAAAGACCGGAGCGAAAGACGCGATCGGGAAGCGAGCGGAGAACCGTCGGCTCGGCTAAAACTATGCGCGGCGGATAAAAGGTTCCTACCAGGTTTTTAGCTTTTTCCACATCTACGGCTGTTTTGCCGCCAATCGAACTGTCCACCTGGGCGACGATGGTAGTCGGAACCTGAACATAATCTATCCCCCGCATGTAAACGGAAGCTACGAAGCCGGCGAGATCTCCCACGACACCCCCGCCGAAAGCCACCAGCAAAGAATGCCGGTCGGCGCCCAAGGCTGCCAGCCTTGCCGCCGTCTTTTCAACCTGGGCCAGGGATTTCGATCGCTCGCCTGCCGGCACGTATATAACCCGTGAAAGGCGCAGCCCGGAGGCGCGCAGAAATTCCCTGCCCCAGCGATGCCACAATCCCGCTTCTGTAAGGGCGAACATGGAGGAGTAATCTCCCGTTGCCAGAGAACGAAGCCCCCCCCATGCGCCACGTCCCACGGCCACGGTGTATTGGAAATGGGTAGCCGTGACTTTTAAGCGGACCATTCTCGCACTCCGTCCCACAGGATAAGGCAAACTAATAACATATCATCCCCGCGCAAGAGGCGCTGCAGGGTCCCGTGACGCGCAAAGGCAAGGCACCCGAGAGGCAGTTAAATATCTTGCCACCGTGCCTAAAGTTTCTTGCGCTCCCCCGCATCCGACGCCTGGTCGCGAACGAGCGGCTTGCTTCCCGTAAAGGCCGTAAAAAGCCCGGCGGGTGGCGGCCAAAAACGTTTTATGGATAACCGGTTTGCTCGGCCGTTTGCTGGGCCAGTTTGCCGGGCCGATTGACCCGCGCGACGGGTTACTGATAGATTGTGGAGTTCCGTTCGGCGCGGCAACGAGTGAACATGCTGAGCCACCGAAGGGAGCGGCGGACGAGATCAAACGCGAAGGTTTGCGATTTCCCAGGAGGCCAAAGGCGACGATGACAAAGCAGTCCACGAAGAGAATCGGCATATTGACAGGCGGCGGGGATTGTCCGGGTTTGAACGCGGTCATTCGCGCTGTGGTGCGCCGGGCTCTATTGCTTGACTATGAAGTCGTTGGAATTAAGAACGGCTGGCAGGGACTGGTTAAAGGCACTACGGAGCCGCTGACACTGCTATCCGTCTCAGGCATTCTGCCGCGCGGTGGAACGATTTTGGGAACTTCGCGCACCAACCCGATGAAGAATGAGGAAGACAAGAAGAAGGTTTTGACCAATATCAAAAAGTTGGGGATAGATTGGCTGATCGCCGTGGGAGGGGAAGACACCCTCGGCGTGGCGCGGCAGTTGTCCGAGCTGGGAGTCAAAGTGGTTGGAGTGCCCAAAACCATTGATAACGACGTCGAGGGCACCGACCAGACATTCGGCTTTGATACGGCGGTCTCTATCGTCACCGAAGCGATTGACCGCTTGCACACAACGGCGGAATCCCATCAAAGGGTCATGGTCGTGGAAGTCATGGGGCGGCACACGGGATGGATCGCCGTCGTTTCCGGCCTGGCGGGTGGCGCCGACTGCATCCTGATTCCTGAAGAGCCGATGACCATTCAGCAGATCTGCCAAGTCCTCGAGAAACGCCACGCCCGAGGGAGGTTGTTTTCCATTGTGGTGGTCGCGGAGGGCTTCAAACTCGCGGGCGCTGAAGAGCTTGTGACCAAGGACCAGAGCCGCGATCAGTTCGGGCACGTGCATTTAGGCGGCATCGGCGAGTTGATCGCTCAACAGATCGAAAAATACACCGGGTTCGAAACTCGAGTCACCGTGCTCGGCCATATTCAGCGCGGAGGCTCGCCGACTTCCTTCGACCGCGTCCTGGGAACTCGGTACGGGGTCAAAGCGGTTGAATTATTGCATGAAGGAAAGTTTGGAACGCTGGTGGCGCTGCGAGGCAACAAGATCACGGCTGTGCCTCTCAGCAAGACGATGCGAAAGCTCAAACGGGTGGATCCCGAGCTGATTCGCACCGCGGAAATGTTTTACGGCTAAATCCGGCACGCCCACTAATCGCCAAACTGCTGGCGAATGTTCCGCGTAACTTCGATGGCAGCCTGAAGATTCGAGCTTTCGATGCCTGTGTCGGCGCCGCGAGCGCGAAGCGCGTTGACCACGATTTCGGTCGGAAGGTTGCCGACCAGTTCGTCGCCAGCGAACGGGCAGCCGCCAAGACCCGTCAGCGCCGAGTCAAAGCGCCGACAACCGGCCTCATAAGCCGCCAAAACTTTTTCCGCCGCGCCCTCCGGTCGGCTGTGCAGGTGTACCCCAAGCTCCGCGCCGCTCGCCAATGTCTTCACGGCTTTGAAAAGATCGCCAATCTCTTTCGCGGTCGCCATGCCAACCGTATCGGCGAGCGAAATCTCGGCGACACCCAGCTTCCGCAACCATTCGATGGCTTCTGACACGATCTCCGGCCCCCAAGGCTCGTCAAAAGGATTGCCAAAGGCCATCGAGATGTAAACGACCAGGTTTCGATGCGCCGCTCGCGTCGCGCCGCGAATGCGCTCCACCAGCCGGCGTGATTCGGCAAGAGACATGTTGGCGTTCTGGCGGCGGAAATGCGCCGAGATCGAATACGGATAGCCGAGCGTCGTCACGCCCGGGGCCTTGAGCGCCCGCTCAAGCCCTTGCTCGTTGACCACAATGCCGATGATCTCCGGGCGAACGGAATCAGAGGCCGGCGCTTCCGCGGAGCCGGACGGCGCGCTGCCATTCACCCGAGGCGGAATGACGCCGACTTCGATTAAGCGCCGCAGCACGTCTTCGCTGTCGGCCATTTGAGGGACATACTTCGGCGCGACAAAGCTGACCGCATCGAGATGCCGAAAGCCCCACGTCGCCAGCTTGCGAAGATACTCGGCCTTGGCCTCCGCCGGGATGATCTTCTTCAACCCTTGCCAGGCGTCGCGGGGACATTCGATGATTTTGACGGTTTCCAAACCTACGCTCCTTGCGCCTTTCCTTTGCGCCTTCGCGCCTTTGCGTGAAGTTGCTCTTTTGGGTCGCTTTGCGCCTCTGCGCCTTTGCGTGAGGCTGCTCTTATTCCTTGAGTTGATTGACGACCCGCGCGATGCCGTCCTTGATAAGCTCCACGTCGAAGTTAATCAGAATGCCGAGCCGCTTATCGGCCAGACGAAGATAGGTCAGGAGTTGTTTTTTGTGAACGGGCGCCACGGCCTCGACGGACTTAATTTCGACAATCACCTTGCCCTCCACGATGAGGTCTGCGCGAAAGCCCACCTCCAAGTGGACGCCCTCATAAACGACCGGGATCGCCTGCTGACGAACCACGCGCAAACCGCGCCTGATCAGCTCCTCTGCCATCACGGCTTCATATACAGACTCCAGCAAATCCGGGCCAAGGGTAGTGTGAACTTTGTAGGCGGCATCCACAACTTGCGTCGCAAGTTCGTTTTCAGTCATAAAAGCTTCTCACGCCAAGGCGCAAAGACGCAAAGGCAAGAGCCTCACCCCAAGCCTGCATCAGCGTGACGGCAACCACCTTTGCTCCAAAACGCTGGCCAGAGCTCGCCATCTTTGCCTGCGGACAACAACGAATAATTCATGGTCTCTATCCTCTTTTGGTTTTCTTTGCGCCTCTGCGCCTTGGCGTGAGGCTGCTCTTATGTTTGCAGCACGCCCGTCTTGAATTCCTTGACTTCCGGGTTGAGCGCCGCGGCTTCGAGCGCCCAAATCAGCGCCTCGCGGGTGCGCGCCGGATCAATGATGGCGTCCACCCAAAGGCGCGCGGCGGCGTAGCGCGGATCGGTCTGGCGCTCGTAGGTCGAGCGGATGGATTCGTAAAGCTCTTTTTTCTCCGCCTCGCTCAGCTTTTTGCCGGCGCGCTCAAGCTGCTTGACCTTGATTTCGACCAGCGTTCCGGCGGCTGACTCGCCGCTCATCACGGCGTACTTGGCGGTGGGCCAAGCGAAGATGAAGCGCGGGTCGTAAGCCTTGCCGCACATGGCGTAGTGGCCGGCGCCAAAGCTGCCGCCACAGATGATGGTGATCTTGGGCACGACGCTGTTGGACACGGCGTTGACCATCTGCGCTCCGGCGCGGATGATGCCGCTCCACTCGGCTTCCTTGCCGACCATGAAGCCGTTCACGTCGTGAAGAAAAATCAACGGCATCAGGCTCTGATTGCAGTCCAGGATGAAACGCGCCGCTTTCTCCGCCGATTCCGTGTAGATGACGCCGCCGAAATGGATGCGCTTCTCTCCGGTTTCGCGAGAGACGGTGGGCGCGTGCTTTTTCTGGTTGGCAACGATTCCGACGGCGAATCCGCCCATCCGCGCGTAGCCGCAAACCACCGTCTGGCCGTATTCAGCGCGATACTCCTCAAACTCGCTGCGGTCGGCCAGCCGCGCGATGATCTCCCGCACATCGTATTGTCCGGCGGGATCGTCGGTGAAGATGCCGTAGATCTCCTCTGCGGAATAGGCAGGCGCCGCCGCCTCCACGCGGCTGAAGGGCGCGCCGGGTTTTTCGCCGAGCTTGTCCACCAGGGCTCGAACCCGCTCGAGGCAGGCTTGGTCGTTCGGCTCGTGGAAGTCAATGGTGCCGCTGATGGCCGCATGAGTTGTCGCGCCGCCCAGTTCTTCCGCCGAAACTTTCTGTCCGATGGCGGCTTGCACCAGCGCCGGCCCGGCCAAAAACAGCCCGCTACCTTCGGTCATCAAAACGTGATCGCACATGACGGGCAAATACGCGCCGCCCGCCACGCACATGCCCATAATGGCGGTGATTTGCGGAATGCCCCGCGCGCTCATGACAGCGTTGTTGCGGAAGACGCGGCCAAAATCGTCCGTGTCGGGAAAAACGTCTTCCTGAAGCGGCAGGAAAACTCCGGCGGAGTCCACCAGGTAAATCGTTGGCAGATAATTCTCAAGTGCAATATTCTGGGCGCGAATCACCTTCTTGGCGGTCATCGGAAAGAACGCTCCGGCCTTGACCGTGGCGTCATTGGCGATGATCATCGCCAGGCGCTCCCTCACGCGGCCAAGGCCGGTGATGGTTCCGGCGGCCGGCGCGCCGCCCCATTCTTCGTACATCTCGTGGGCGGCAAAGATTCCAAGTTCAAAGAATTCGGCGCCCGGGTCCGTCAGTTTTGCGATTCGCTCGCGGGCCGTCAGTCGCCCTTTCTTGTGCTGCGCCTCGATGGCCTTCGCGCCGCCGCCCTGGCGGATGGTTTCCTCTTGATTGAGAATTTCCTCCATCCGGGCTTTCATGCGGCGGGTGTTATCCAGAAATGCCTTGGATTGAGGATTGACCTGAGTCTTGAGGATGGAGTTTGGCAATTCGTTCGCCCTTCTGTAACGACGCGCAGGGAAGAACCGGACCGCTCGCGGGGCGCTTCCGCAGAGAGCCAGGCGAGAGGCCGGCCTACGCCCGCCGCGCCACGTGACCGCGGATGAAATTGATAATTTGCTCCGTGGACGATCCCGGCTGGAACACTTCCGCGACGCCGGCTTTTTTCAGCGCGGGAATATCCTCGTCGGGAATGATCCCGCCCACGATCACCGTCACGTCGGCCTGGCCTTGGGCGCGCAGCAGTTCGCAGATGCGCGGCACGATGGTGTTGTGCGCTCCGGACAGAATCGAAATGCCGACCGCGTCCACGTCTTCCTGGAGGGCCGCCGCGGCGATTTGCTCGGGAGTCTGCCGCAGGCCCGTATAAATGACTTCCATGCCGGCATCGCGCAATGCGCGGGCCACGACCTTAGCCCCGCGATCGTGACCGTCGAGGCCGGGTTTGGCGACGAGCACGCGGATCCTTTTCTCGGTCATAAGTTCACGGCCGTTTGCCATCAGAGCAGCGAGCAAGACCAGCGCAGGTTCCTCAACCCGCCGAATTTCAACCCTCGACGGCGCGCCTTTATCACCGGAACGCCGGCTCCTGGTATGTGCCGAACACGCGGCGCAGCACGTCGCACATCTCGCCGAGGGTTGCGTAGGCGCGGACGCATTCGATGAGAAAGGGCATCAGGTTCTGGTCCGTTGCGGCGGCGCTTGAAAGCGCTTCGAGCGTCCGCTCGACTTGGGCCGAGTCGCGTTTCTTCTTCATCTCCGCTAGCTTTTCTCTTTGCCGACGCGCCACGGCTTCGTCAATCGTCAGGATTTCGATGGGGTGGGCTTCGGAACTCACAAATTCGTTCACGCCGACGATGATTTTCTCCTTGCGCTCGACGGCCTTTTGGTAGGCGTAAGCGGCCTCGTGAATCTCGCGTTGCGGGTAACCTTGTTCAATGGCGGCCACCATGCCGCCCAGAGCATCGATCTTTTCAAAATAGCTCCAGCAGGCGCGTTCCATCTCAAGGGTGAGTCGCTCAACGAAATAAGAGCCGCCGAGCGGATCGGCAAATTCCGTGACGCCGCTTTCGTGCGCGATGACCTGCTGGGTGCGCAGGGCCAGGCGAGCGGCGCGCTCGGTAGGCAGCGCCCAGGCCTCGTCGAGCGAGTTCGTGTGCAGTGATTGCGTGCCGCCCAGCACCGCTGCCAGGGCCTGAATGGCCGTCCGCGCCACATTGTTGACGGGCTGCTGAGCCGTCAACGAGCAGCCCGCCGTCTGGGCGTGGAAGCGGCAGCGCCAGGAGAGCGGATTCGCCGCTTGAAAGCGTTCTCTCATCACGCGCGCCCAAACCTTCCGCGCGGCGCGGTATTTGGCGACTTCTTCAAAGAGGTCGTTGTGCGCGTTGAAGAAAAAACTGAGCCGGGGCGCAAATTCATCCACCGCGAGGCCGGCCGCGCGCACCGCTTCCACGTACTCGATGCCGTCGCCGAGCGTAAACGCCAACTCCTGCGCCGCCGTCGAGCCGGCTTCGCGGATGTGATAGCCGGAAATCGAAATCGGGTTCCAACGCGGAACTTCGCGCGCGCTGAAGACGATCGAATCCACCACCAAGCGCAGGGAGGGTTGGGGCGGAAAGATGTACTCCTTTTGCGCAATGTATTCCTTCAGGATGTCGTTTTGGAGCGTGCCGGAAATTTTTTTCCAGTCCGCGCCGCTCTTTTCCGCCGCCACCAGATACATCGCCCAGATCATGGCGGCGGGCGAATTGATGGTCATCGAGGTGGTGACCCGTTCGAGCGGGACGCCGGCGAGCAGCGTTTCCATGTCCTCGAGCGAGCTGACGGCCACGCCGCACTTGCCGACTTCGCCTTCAGCCAACGGATGGTCGGAGTCGTAGCCCATCAAGGTAGGCAGATCGAACGCGATGGAAAGGCCGGTTTGGCCCTGCGCCAACAAGAAATGCAAGCGCCGGTTGGTGTCCTCGGGCGAGCCGAATCCGGAGAATTGCCGCATCGTCCACAGCTTGCCCCGATACATCGTGCGATGAATGCCGCGCGTGAACGGAAACTCGCCCGGATCGCCCAGATCGCGGGCGTAGTCAAAATCCGTGAGGTCGGCGGGAGTGTACAGGCGCTCGACCGGAACGCCGGAAACCGTGGTAAACCGTTCCATCCGCTCGGGCGCCTTTAGGAGCCAGGGACCGAGCACATTTTGCTCCCAGCGTCGCTCAGCTTGAGAAGGCTTGCGCCCATGGCCCATCGCGGAAGCCGCAACTTGAGGTGATTTAGCCATCTGGGCGCATCTTAGGACACCGCCAAACCTAAAGTCAAACCAACTCCCTGGCGGCTCGTGCCTTGCACCCCATTGAAGGTTCGCGGTTGTTTTTGCCTGGCCGCGGGCGTCGCCAATAGGTCGAAACAAGCGTATTGTGACCGGTATCACGGCCGTCGGTATTTCCGGTCACAGGACGTGAGTGGTTTCGCGTTAAACTGACGGCAAGGTCCCGGGATGCGTGGTGAAGGAATTGTCCGCGCGGGGCGTGAAAGCGCGGACACGAGGGGCTCCAGGGAGGCTCGCATGAGGACGTTGAAGGAAGAATTGAACGAGCAGATTCCAAGGCTCCGCGCGGAGCTGCATGACCTCGTCCAGCGTGGAGGCTCGACGATTGTCTCGGAGGTGACGCTCAGTCAAGTGGTTGGAGGGATGCGCGGCGTAGCCGGGCTGGTCTGTGACACCTCGACCGTTGAGCCGGACAAAGGATTGATTGTTCGGAACATTCCCATCTCCAAATTATCCGCCCGCAAGCCCGAAGAAATGTTCTACCTTCTTTGCACGGGAAGATTGCCGGTGGCTCGGGAGCTCTCTGCTCTCGAAGAAGAGCTTCACCGACGCTCTGCCGTCCCTGCCTACGTGTGGGATACGCTGTCCGCTATGCCCGCGGATTCCCACCCCATGACCCTATTCAGCATGGCGATTCTGGCGCTCGAGCGCGAATCCGTCTTTCACCGGCGTTACGAGGAAGGGATGCACAAGGAGGAATACTGGGAAGCGGCGCTCGAAGACTCTCTGGCGATTTTAGCCAAGCTTCCTACGATCGCCTCGGGCATCTATCGTATCCACACAGGAAAGCCCGCGCCGGTGAGTTCCGATACCACGCTCGATTGGGGCGCGGACTACGCGCGAATGCTGGGGTTGGCTGATTCGACCGGCGAATTTGCGAACCTCTTGCGGCTCTACCTGACCTTGCACTGCGATCACGAGGGTGGGAACGTCAGCGCCTTCACTTGCCACACGGTAGGCTCAGCCTTGTCCAGTCCCATGCTCGCCGTCTCCGCCGGAATGAACGGGCTGGCCGGACCTTTGCACGGCCTGGCGAATCAGGAATGCCTCCACTTTGTGCTCGAAATCAAGGAAAAGTTTGCCGGCGTTCCTTCGCCTCAGCAACTGAGCGATTTCATCTGGGCGCGATTGAAGGACGGCGCCGTGATTCCGGGTTATGGCCACGCCGTGCTTCGGGTCACTGACCCGAGGTTTGTGGCCTTCCACGCTTTCGGCGAGCGAGCTTGCGCCGAGGATGAAACCTTCAGGATTGTGGACCGGCTTTATGCGGTCACTCCGGGAATTCTCCAGCAGCATGGGCACGCCAAAGATCCGTGGCCGAACGTGGACGCGATCTCCGGCTCCTTGCTTTACCACTTCGGCCTGAAACAATTTGATTATTACACCGTCCTTTTTGGCGTTTCTCGCGCCCTCGGAATGTGCGCTCAGTTGATCCTCAACCGCGCCCTGGGCACGCCGATTGTGCGTCCGCGTTCCGTAACCACCGAGCAACTCAAGGGAATCGTGGGCTCGGAGCGCCGGGTGGCCTGAGCGATTCATCCTCCTGGGCAGAGCCACCCCAATCGCATTGATTTGCCAGCCGCAACTCAAAG
>JAJYNF010000179.1:1956-11061 GCA_021786455.1 Acidobacteriota bacterium | reverse complement strand
GAAAGCGCAGATGAGCGCCGTTGAAGTCCGCCAGGCCTGTCGGCGTTACGCGCAAAAGTTTGTTGACCTCCAACGCCAGGACTTCGTCCGCCTCGGGGTTTTCGGCGAATGGAAAGCGCCTTACCTGACGATGGATTACAGTTATGAGGCGCTGATCGCCGAGTTGTTTCTCAAGTTCCTCGAAGAAGGTTACGCCTATCGCGGCCTGAAGCCAGTCTATTGGTGCATTTCCGACCGGACGGCGCTCGCTGAGGCCGAAGTTGAGTACGAGGACCATCGCAGCCGCTCGATTTACGTCAAATACGCTCTCGTTTCGGATCCTGCCGCGCTCGCTCCCGAACTCGCTTGCCGCAAAGTCTGGGTCATCATCTGGACAACCACGCCTTGGACGCTTCCTGCCAGCATGGCCGTGGCGTTCCATCCGGATTTCGAATATTCCGTGGTCGAGGACGGGGGAGACGCGTACCTGGTCGAGAGCCGGCGCGTCGAGCCGGCATTCCACGAGGCCGGCCTCAAACCCGCCAAACTGCTGGCGCGGATTCCGGGCAAGAGGCTCGAAGGCATCCGGTTGCAGCATCCCTTCCTCGATCGTGTCGTGCCGGGCGTTCTGGCGGATTACGTGACCGCCGAAGACGGAACCGGCTGCGTCCACACCGCTCCGGGCCACGGCACGGAAGACTACGAGACCGGCGTGAAATACGGCCTTCAGATTTATTCCCCGCTCGGCGATGGCGGCGAATTCACCGAAGGTTTGCCCGAGTACAAAGGCAAAACGGTCTTCGAGGCGAACGAGGATATCATCGAATTGCTCAAGGGGCGCGGGACGTTGGCCGGGCCGCCCGGCTGGCTGACGCATTCCTATCCGCACTGCTGGCGCTGCCATCAGCCGGTGATTTTCCGCGCTAACGAGCAGTGGTTCATCAAGATTGACCACGACGAGCTGCGCATGAGAGCTCTGGCCGAAATCAAGCGAGTGCGGTGGTCGCCGGAATGGGGCGAGGAGCGAATCGCCGGCATGATCGCCACCCGGCCCGACTGGTGCATTTCCCGCCAGCGGGTCTGGGGCGTGCCGATTACTGTGTTTCATTGCGTCGAGTGCAAGAAGCCTTTGATGGACGCGAAACTGGCGCGGCCGGCGGTCGAACTCTTTAAGAAGGAAGGCGCCGACGCCTGGTACGCGCATTCGGTTGAGGAGCTACTCCCGGAAGGAACTTGCTGCCCCAAGTGTTCAGGGACGAAATTCCGCAAAGAGACGGATATCCTCGACGTCTGGTTTGACTCGGGCGCCAGTCACGCCGCCGTACTGGGCCATCGCGAGGATCTGCCATGGCCGGCGGACGTTTACCTCGAAGGCGGCGACCAATATCGTGGCTGGTTCCACAGCTCTTTGCTGGTGGCCATGGTCAGCCACGGCAGCGCGCCTTATCGCCAGGTGTTGACGAACGGCTGGGTGCTCGATGCCGAAGGCCGCGCCATGTCCAAGTCGCTCGGCAACGTGATTGACCCGAACGAGGTCATCAAAACCCACGGCGCGGAAATTCTCCGGCTCTGGGTGGCATCGGTGGATTTTCGAGAAGATGTGGTCATTTCGCCGGACATCCTGACGCGACTTTCCGAAGCCTACCGTAAGCTCCGCAATACGTTTCGCTATTGCCTTTCCAACCTGTACGATTTCGATCCGTCGAAAGACTTGGTCTCGGGCGATGCGCTCGAGGAAGTTGACGCCTGGGCGATTGCCCGTGCCGCGGAGGTCCTTGAACGTGTGGAAACGGCCTACCGCAACTTTGAATTTCACAAGGTGTACCGGGCCATTTATGATTTTGCCACGGTTGATCTGAGCGCATTTTATTTCGACATTTTGAAAGACCGCCTCTACACCGCGCCGCCGCGCTCGGCGCGCCGCCGCTCGGCGCAATCGGCTCTGTTCCGGATCGCCGAGGCGCTGGTCCGCGCGCTCGGGCCGCTGATGAGCTTTACCGCCGATGAGGCGTGGTCGCACCTGCCCGGCCTGCCCTCCGGCGAAGCGCGCCCCGCGAGCGTGCACCTGGCGCAATTCATGCCGCCCGAGGAGCTTCGCGCCGCGGTTTCCGCAAAACACCTCAGCCGAATGGCGAACTGGCCGCGCCTGATTGCCATCCGCGACGCGGTGCTCAAAGCTCTCGAAACCGCGCGGCAGGGTAAATTCATTCGCAGCGCGCTTGAATCACGCATTATCCTGAGCGCGGGGGGAGAGCTACGCAGCCTGCTCCAGGAATATTTTGCATTTCTTCCCACCCTTTTCATCGTGTCGCAGGTGGAGCTGGCCGCGGGTGTGCTCGAAGGCGTGGAATCAAGCGCTATTCCGGGTCTTAAGGTGAAGGTGGAACGCGCTCGCGGCGCCAAATGCAGCCGCTGTTGGAACTATTCCGAGCAGGTAGGGCGCGATTCGCGTTACCCCGGCGTTTGCGAGCGTTGCTCAGCGACCCTCCGGGAAATCGAGGCAGACCGCTGACTCGTCGTTCCCCCTCTGTGTTGGTTTATGTCTGAGGCTTCGGCAGGACGCACTCGGCCAATCCCCCGCAAATATTGCGTGCTCGTTGCCCTAGCGACTTTTATTGCCGACCAAACGTCCAAACTGCTCATCAAAAGCTCTGTCGCGAGCGGGGCGGTCATTCCCGTTGTGCCAGGGTTTTTTAACATTACCCACACCGAAAATCCTGGCGTCGCTTTCAGCTTGTTCTCGACCTCGCCTTCACCCTTAAAGACTTTTGCGTTAATTGCGCTCTCGGGTGTCTTGCTCGTCGCGGTGCTCGTTGTTTTTTGGAGAGCTCGCTCGCTTGCGTGGCCCACCGGTCTGGGCTTGTCGTTGATTTTGGGAGGCGCAGCTTCGAATCTCGCGGACCGCATTCGCTATGGCGAGGTCCTGGATTTTCTGGACTTCTATATTCGGAGCTATCACTGGCCGACTTTCAATGTGGCTGACAGCGCCATCGTGGTCGGAGCCGGTCTTCTGATTCTCGACGCGCTACGCTCGGGTTCCTAAGCAATGCAGCGACCGTCCCGGAGGTCCGTTGGGGAATGTCCTGGGCTCCCTCCGCTTGGACCTGATGAACCAACCGCCCTTGATCGAACTCACGGCCTCTTCCGAGGACGGGGGTCTGCGCCTCGACCTCTTTCTTGCCCGTCGCATGCCTGGATGGACCCGCAGCCAGATTCAGCGCCTGATCCGCTCGGGGCTGGTCTCGGTTGGCTGCGCTAGAGCGAGGAAGGCCGGGCAACTGGTAAGCAATGGCGAACGCGTGACGGCCATCGCCGCCCGCGAACCTTCTCGCGCCGAGCCCGAGGCGCTTCCCCTCAGCCTTGCCTACGAAGACCAGGACTTGGCGGTTGTGGATAAGCCGGCGGGCATGACGGTTCATCTGGGAGCGGGCGTCCGCTCGGGCACTCTGGTCAATGCGCTGCTGCATCATTTTGGAAAGGCGCTGTCAGGCGTTGGGGGCGAAGCGCGCCCGGGCATCGTCCACCGGCTGGACAAAATGACCTCCGGATTGATCCTCATCGCTAAGAATGACTTCGCCCACCGAGCCCTGGCAACACAATTCAAGCAGCGTGAAGTTCAAAAGACTTACCATCTCCTGGCGCACGGGCGCGTCGAGCCCGACACGGGCGAAATATGCGTGCCTGTCGGCCGCGATCCCCGCCACCGCCTTCGCATGAAAGCTGGAGGCTTGCGCGCGCGCGAAGCCATCACACAATACCGCGTCCTCACTCGCTATCCAGGATTTACCTGGGTCGCAGCGCACCCCCGTACCGGCAGAACCCATCAGCTCCGCGTCCACTTTGCGTGGCTTGGTCACCCTGTGGTGGGTGATACGCTTTACGGCGCGCCGCGCCTTGCATGGGCAGGCGGCAGGGAAGTCGCCCTCGGGCGGACGTTTCTTCACGCGACAGCCCTTCAATTCCGCCATCCCTCAACCGGGCAACAAATGAGGTTCACCTCCCCGCTGCCGGATGAGCTCCGAAATTTCCTGATGCTGCTTTCAAATGACTTCAATCAGAAAGACTACCTCCCAAAGGAAAGGAAAATCATATGAAGCGCCTTTGGTTCGCTCTTTTAATCGTCGGCATCTCGGCAACCTGTTTCGCTCAAACCGGGAAGAAGCGCCTGACTCTGGCTTTAGCCACGCGGCGTGGCGCTATCGTTTCACCCTCGATTTCCAGGATTCGTTGGCGGCCGGGCAAAGAACAAATTAGTTACATTCGCTATAATTCCTCGGGCGGCGCGACCTTGCGTCTTTACGACGTAGCCGCCCGGCAAGAGAAGCTCTTAGTGAATTCCAGCCAGTTGCATGCGCCGCTCAACCTTCATTCCTACCGATGGTCGCCCTCGGGCAACGCTTTGCTTTTCCAGGGGGGGGACGACCTCTGGCTGTACGATGTTGCCAGCGCCGCAGTACGGCAGCTCACGCATAGCCGCGTGCCGGACAAAGACCCAACTTTCTCTCCTGACGGCCAGCGGGTGGCTTTCGTCGAGGCCAACAATCTTTTCACTCTTAACCTTTCGACCGGTCACGAGCGGCAACTCACGACGGACGGCTCGGCCGTCATTTACAACGGCCGATTCGATTGGGTTTATAAGGAAGAGCTGTCTCAGCGGGCTACCGGTCGCGCCTACGTATGGTCTCCCAACGGCAAGATGATCGCTTTCCTTCGATTGGATGACAGCCCCGTGCCGGTTTATCCCATCACCCACTATCTTTCCACTCACGTGACCCAGACTCTCCAGCATTATCCGCAAGCCGGTGACCCCAATCCCATCGCTACGTTCCACGTCACTACGGTCGGCGGCGAGCGCCACGAATGGTCCCGCTCTTTTTCAAAAGCTAGCGGCGTCGAGTATATCGGCCCACAGTACGCTTGGCTGCCGAATTCTTCCGCCGTTGCCTTTCTGACGCTTAATCGCCCGCAGACGGTCGAGAAAGCTCGCCTATGGAATCCCATCTCCGGCAGCGAAAGGACATTGGTCACGGAAACCGATCCATACTGGATCAATTCGCTTACGGCCCCTTATTTCCTCAAGAACGGCCGGCGCTTTTTGTGGCTTTCGGAGCGCGACGGCTGGATGCACCTTTATCTTTACCGAACCCGCGGTCAGCTCATCCGCAAGCTGACCAGCGGCGATTGGATGATTGACCACCCTCTATTTTCCAACGCTCCCAAGTTCCAAGTGGACCAGAAGCGCAGATGGGTCTATTTTGAGTGCACGCTGCCCAGCCCGCTGGAGCGGCAAATTTACCGAGTGCGCCTGAACGGCCGCGATTTGGAGCGTATTTCCAAACCTGCAGGAACGCATGTCCTTACCCTGTCGCCGGATGGCCGATATTTGGTGGACGTGTATTCGAACTACAAGACTCCGCCGGAAACTTTTCTGCTTTCCCGCCAGGGCAAGAAAATTGCGACTCTCGACATGCCCAAAAATCACCTCGCGGAATACGACTTGGGCACCACAAGATTTGTCCATGTTAACGCGCCCGATGGCACCCTTCTCTATGCTCGACTGGTTCTGCCGCCCCATTTCGACCCTCACAAAAAGTATCCGGTGATTGTTTATGTTTATGGGGGGCCCGGCATCCAGATGGTTCGCAACGCCTGGGGCGTGACGAGTTTCTTTGATCTCTACCTGGCACAGCAGGGCTATCTTGTGTGGACGCTCGATAATCGTGGCTCGTGGGGACGAGGGCACGCATTTGAATCCGTCATCTTCGAACACATGGGACAGCACGAACTGGCCGACCAACTGACGGGCGTCAATTACCTCAAGTCGCTGCCCTACGTGGACCCGAACCGCTTCGGCATCTGGGGGTGGTCTTACGGCGGCTATATGACGCTTTATGCCTTGACGCATGCCCCCACGGTTTTCAAGTGTGGCGCCGCGGGCGGCCCGGTCACTGATTGGAAGTTTTACGACACCATTTATACCGAGCGCTACATGCGCACGCCGCAGGAGAATCCCCAAGGTTATCGTGAATCGTCGCCGCTCGATGCCGCTGACCGATTGCAAGCCAAAGTCCTGCTTATTCACGGCGCTGACGACGATAACGTCCACATGCAAAACACGATGAACTTTGTCAACGCGCTGGTTGAGAACAGAAAGCCCTTCAGCCTTTATATCCAGCCGGGCCAAAAGCACGGTTTTGTCGGCTATACCGACCGCGTTTATCTGGCGCGGCGCCTTGACTCCTTTTTCAGGAAAAACCTGTAAGGGGAGAGCGATCTCGTTGTCCGGAAGGATTCCGTTGTCCTGGCTGCTATCATTGAGGGTGTAGTCGGCGGTTGACTCGGCGGCGGAGCCGGACGCTCGGGGGCGCGCGCAGCTTCTTCCGCCGTCGCTGCTCTCCCGCCAGGCGCAGAGCGGTCAACTGCTGCCGATAGCGCGCCACGTTCCGTTCATGCTGAGCCAGTGTCCGAGCAAAAACATGTCCCCCGTGGTTGTTGCTGACAAAGTATAAATAATCCGTCGAGGCTGGGCAGAGAGCGGCTTGGAGCGAGGCCTGACCGGGGCTGCAAATCGGTCCGGGTGGCAATCCGGCGTGCGCGTAAGTGTTGTAAGGCGAGCCGAACTGAAGATCCTGCTTGGTAAGGGTTTGAACGGGATGGCCTGCCCGCGCTTCCGCATAGAAAACGGTAGGATCGGACTCCAGGGGCATGCCGATCTCCAGGCGTAGTTCAAAGACTTGCGCAATGATGGGGCGCTCGGAAGGCTTGGGCGTTTCGCGCTCGACCATAGACGCAAGCGTGACCGCCTGATGGAGGGTCAGGCCGGATTTTTGCAGTTCGCCGGCCAAGTCATTCCGGTAAATTTTGCGGAATTGATTCAACATGCTGGCAATGATCTGAGCGACTGTGGCGCTGCGGGGAAAGCGATAGGTGTCCGGGAAAAGATATCCCTCTAGCGACGGCGCTTGGGGATCAAGGTCGCTGATGGCGCGAGTCTGGAGCGTTGCGGCCAGGAATTCTCTTTCCGGAATGCCAAGGTCCTGGTGATAAATGCGGGCCATATCAAAGCGGTTGGACCCCTCGGGAATCACCACGGTATGGAGATAGACCTGTCCGTGAATCAGCTTGCGGTAAACGTCCAGGGGGCGCAGAGGACGATCAAAGAGATATTCACCGGCCTCCAAGCGATAGCGATAGCGGCCAATCAAGTATAGGGCAAGAAATGGGAGCCGATTCCGCAGGACACCTTTGGAAACCAGGAGGTTGGCAATGCGAAAAGCGTTGCTGCCGCGAGAAATGTCAACGATCTGTCGGGCTGCATAACCCTTGAAGGGACGGAAAAGATCGCGGACTAAGAATCCCGAAGCCACAAGGAAAACAAGAACAATAATGACCGCGAGGCGTTTTCTCACGGCGCGCTTTCCCCATCGGGAGGGTGAAGGGATTGCCCGGCCAGATAATCGAGATAGCTGGACAAAAGCAACACTGCGGCCACGCGGTCGCGGGCTCGGCGACGCTTCTCGATGCCAAGTCCAGCTTCACGGAGCACTCGGCCTGCTTGGGCGCTGGTGAGACGCTCATCCCAAAGAAGGACGGGGCATGTGATGCGGCGTCGAAGTTTCTCAGCAAAGGAAGCCACGCGACGCGACATTTCTGTTTCCTCACCTCGGGCGCTGATCGGGTTGCCCAGAACCACGCGGCCCACCTCGTATTCTTCGATGAGGAGGCAGATGCGGTCGAGGTCCCTGCCCAACTGAGTCCGCTCCAGCGTTTCGAGACCTTGGGCTGTCAGCGCCAAGGGATCGGAGACAGCCAAGCCGATTCGCTTGGTCCCGAAATCTATGGCCAGCACGCGGCTCGGCATGTCCTCCCCCGAAGGTAATCCATTCCGTTTCGGCAAACTAAACTGTCGCCCTCTCCATTATGCATGATCATCCTGCTTGACTGATGCCCAGCCGCTGAAATTCAGGGCAGATAATCATGAGGTGTCATGGCAATTCGTTTCGGCGACGAAGGTAGCGAAAGGATTGAAGCATCGCGAAAAGACTGGCCGCGAGCGTAAGGGCACCGACGGCAGCGTGCGTGGCCCGCATAACCGCGAGGCCCGGGAGCGGACGGCCGAGGCCGTGGCTGTGGCTGTCCAACTCTGTATGGTAACTTACTAGACCCAGCAGAAGCTCAATGACAACGAGCTCGGCCAGGATGACCACGCCGATTTTAAGTTGGCCCAAAGCGGAGAACTTGTTCAGGGCAATCTCCAGCATCCAGAGAGCGCCAATGGTGGCAACAATGCCGCCGACAAAATGGGGTGCCAAGCGTAACCGTCCGCTGGCATGGATCGAGCCCGCCACGGTGACGGCAAAAAGCGTCAAGGCGGTGAAAACGCTGAGATGACGGAAGGAAGGAGCGGCAACGTCGGGAATCTTGGGCAGGTCCCATCGCCAGTCGGTGCGAGTGAATAGAGCCAGCATGACGGCGAGACTAAAAAGCAACAGCGTCAGCGGCCCGTGAGTCAAAACCCTGGCGGGTGAGGGGTCTTGGCTGGCCGCCGACCGCTCCATCACCGTTTGACCCAGGGCAAGGAAGGAAACCGTCAGTCCGATAATCTTTACGTAGCGGGCGCACCCTTCCCGGAAAAGCCAGATCGCAAGGATTACGGCCGTCGCGGCGAAAGCCTCGGATAACCAGCGGTTCAGGTCAAGGTATATCCCGGAATTTGAGGGGCCTACAGCCTCAACGACGAAAGCGACGAGCTCAAGAACGGTAACCAGGGCCGCAAAGCGATGCAGCCAAGACACACCCGCGGCCGCGGAGTGCTCTGCGTGGGGCGAAACGCTCAGCGACGAAGGGCGAATAGGAACCTCCTCCGCGTCTCCAAGATTGTTTATCCATGCGGGGTTCGTTTTCATAACAGCCTGAGCAGAAAGTTTTAAGGAATCGGCTGAAATCCGGTCATTGAGGAAACGTTGATGATTCCGCCGTGGCATTTCTCGATCATGCCGGGCAAGAAATAATGGCTTAATTCGAGCAAGGCCGCAAGATGCAAACGGATCATCTGCGTCTGGCGTTCGAGCGAAAGCTTCCAAGGCTCCCATCGAGCGCCAAAGCCAGCGTTGTTGATGAGCAAGC
>JAJYNF010000179.1:0-1946 GCA_021786455.1 Acidobacteriota bacterium | reverse complement strand
CTGACGGCCGCGCTCAATCACCGACTGGGCCAGATGTTCATCGGCTCCCTCGGAACTCAGATCGCACGGAAAAGACTCGGCCTCGATGCCGCACGCCCGTTGGAGCTCGCCGACCAATGCCTCCAGCTTGTTCTGAGAACGAGCGGCGAGGATAAGATTCTGATTTCGGTCGGCCAAAGCGCGCGCAAATTGCTCGCCGATCCCGCTCGACGCCCCGGTGACCAATGCCCACCCAGAGGTGTTCATGAATGCGCCCCTGACAACGGGCTGGTAGTGGCTGCAGAACTCGTCGGTCCGAAGCCAGCTGATTTCCGGCCATGACTATCGTAAAGCACCCGACGAACCTCGAAGGGATAGCGAGTCTTGAAGGCAATATCCCAGAAGCCGTTGGTCAGTCCGTAACCCCGCTCCATGCCTTTCGGACTGTGGTGGTAGAAGTGGTATCGCTTGATATATATAATAAAATGAGGGTTGCGGAAATTGTAGAAGTGACAAGAATGATGAACCCACTCCTCGATAACGTAGCATTCGACCACGCCAGCCAACAAAGCAGGCAAAGTATATATGGGCGCGAGGAAGCTGATTGAGGCGGCGACGAAAAACATAAGCGGGTTAGCCACTATCTTACCATCAAATGGCCGGACATTAGTGCGCAAAACCGATGATGATGCCATCATACCTTTTTTCATAACCCGTAAAATCGCCGAACAGGGGGGAAGCGGTGTTATTAAATACATCGGTGGGATTTTGTCGGTCGGTGAAATTGGTCGAAAAAACGCCGAACCGAAACATGTGGCCTTTGCGGAACGGCACGGGAAAATCCTTAAAGACGCTCCAACTGAGCGAAAAATACGTCGGGTAGCGGTAACTGGCCGGCGTCCCAACGTAATTCTGAAGCACGTTCACCTCCGAGTAAGGAAACCCGCTGTGAATATCCACAGCGGGAACAAAAGTAATCTTCCAGGGCAGTCGAAACGTGCCCAGGGCGGTCACCCGATTGGGGATGTCGGACGGCAGGTTGGCGTAAGCGTCAGGGCGAATGACGGGCTGCTCGAAGGGAACGTAAAGCTGGCCGATTGTATTTAAGTCGCCGCGGGCAGTGCTGTGAAGATAGACGAAAGTGATGTCGGCTCGGGTGCTGGGATGAATTTGAACCGAGGCTTCAAGGCCACGGTAATTGCCCCGTCCGCTATTGATCACCGTCAGCGATCCTGGTCCGCTCGCAGAAGTGATCGGATTCACGACAAACTCGTTGAAAGTGCGGCTCGAAAGATAGTCCACATTCACGACCACTTGCCGAACCACCCGCCGCTCGACTCCGACTCGCCACGTTTCTTCGTAGGGTGTGCTGCCAAGGTCGGAACAAGAGGGAAGAAATTGCCGTCCCGTCGGGCGGGTTCTTGCGCAGCGGTTGCGGTAAACGATGGGCGGCGTCACGAGCAGCTCTTGAGTATTGAAAATGGATACCACGCGTTCGGGGTTATTCGAGAAGTCGCCGGCCAATAGCGGGGTACGATCGTGAAAAACACCCCACCCCGCGCGGAACACGGTCCTGCCTCCCCCGCCAGGTGAAAAGACCATCCCAAAGCGAGGAGCAAAGTCAGCCTTTTCTCCATTCGACTGGCCCAAGTACCGTAAGCCCAGATTGAGCGCCAAGTGGTCGTTGAAAATCCAATGATCCTGGAGGAAGCTGGCCACTTGCGTGTCCTGGGCCTGAAGGATTCCTTTGCCCTGGAAGTCAATCTCCTCAGCCACCGTGCCGTCGGCGCGCAGTAACTGGACCGGCCGCGACACGCTGCTCCCATGGAACGCGCGACGTAGCGCATCGGCGCCGAAGGAGAACTCCTGCTTGCCGAGCCATCGGCGGGATGGCAAGGAAAGCTCCACTCCGGCGCCTTCTTGATGGCTGAAACGTTCCCAGGAGTTGAAGTAATTTCCAGATCGGA
>JAJYNF010000210.1 GCA_021786455.1 Acidobacteriota bacterium | reverse complement strand
CAGCCACGGAAGGGGCAGGGTGGGCGTTTATGCTCCTACACGCAAATCATTCTTGAGCCCGAAGTAGGTTGCTGCAAAGCGCGCATCCATCGCGGCTTGCTGGCGATCCACCTGGCTGTTGACGACGCCGTAGAGCGTCACCTGCCCGTTGTCCACAATGATGTGGATGGGCGGGTTGGCCTGGTTGGCGTAATTAACGAACAACGGATCGCCGTAAATTCTTTCCGCGATCTCTTCACGGATGTGGTCGTCAAATAAAGAGACTGGCAACACCTTAATGTTGTTCTGCAAGTAAGTCACGCCCTTGATGCCGGCAAGGATATTGCCCAGGTCCGACTTCTCGAAAGGCTGTGTGACCTGGCCGCCGACAATCATCCGGTTTCCTTCGGCCCGTAAGGTGATGTGGTCAAAAATCGTGTAGTACGGATAGGTCAAAACGTCGTAGCGCGCCCTATTGAGGATCTTGAGCGGAGTGACTCCCGAAGGGCTGACCGCAATGTTGTCCACCACACGGCGAACTCCGCGCTCGTGGCGCGCGGCGCGAACCGCGCGAAGCATTTCTCCGTAACTGTCCACCGTTCCCGTCAGCGTCGCAACGCCGTTCTTGACCTGCACGTTCACATGTCCCTGCTTGTAAATTCCAGCGTGGTAAAGGTGACTCTCAATTCCGGCCGTGATCTGAGCAGTGGAAGGGACGTCAGCCAACCCAGCAGCCGGCACAACAAAAAATAGTAATGAAATCAACGCAACGGAAGCCCCAACGGAAAGAAGTTTCTGGAATATTTGTTTTTTGAATCCTTCCTCCTTTTTCATAATCTAGCACCTCGCTTTCTCGAGCGCCGGATCCCTTGCTTCCTTTTTATGGCGCTCACTTATTTAGACGCCGAAATCGGCACAAGGGTTGAAGCCCTGAAATGAGCCGGACTCAAAAAAAAATTTACTTGCGGGCAACCCTGCACGGTTAAGGCACACTGGTTCGGCGGGAACGCGGGCCGGACTCCGGTTGGCTAACCGGCCTGCCATATTCCATTAGGCCATGTCCTATCAGTACGTTACGTAGCAGGGTGGGGTGCCCGAAGCCTTGCTCGCGGGACAGTCCGCAGACCTTTTCGCCGCATCCGGCTCGGCGTTCGCTGATACAACATTGGCGCAAAGTAGCTATCTTCGGCTTGCACAGAGAAGCCAGGATGGCGGAGAAGAATGACCTGCACGCGGTGATGGTTTCCATTGGCAAGATAGGAGGGAATATAAAATGTAAGAACGTAATGGGTCCGCGGCAAGCGCACGGCCTTCGGAAAGGCAAATTCAGCGTCGTAGGTATTGGACACAAAATTCCCGCCCGTTCCAGCGGCCAGTTGCATCAAGACCTCAGTACCCATTGCGGCGCGCCCCATCTGCATGTGGTAACGAGCCACCGATAAAGCCTGTTCGTGCGCTTGCGCGGGAGAATCAGCCAAAGCATCAAAAGAAAGCTGGCGAAGTTGAGGACTAATATCCATTGCGCTAATGACAATGTTCAAGTGGGAAGCGCGCCACACGATATCGTTGATTTGACGTTCGAAGACGGCGTTCAGGAAGCCAGGCGAAATGACCACAATCCGCCGCGGGTCCGGAAGCATGGCAACGTGGTTGATGAGCTTGCCGAGATTTGCCAGAAGCTCGGACGAGCGATGTTCCTGAGCCCTCAAGATGACGCGCGCTTGCTGATCCGCCCGCTGAGCCGCCTCGCGCAGCGCAGTCAGGGACGGCCGTTTGCCTCCACCGCCTGACAAGTGCATACATTGAAGCGCGTCTTCAATGGCAACTTCACGCGCGAGGGCTTGGCGCAAATCGAGGACCAGGTACCCTTCAAAATCGCTCATCGGTGGGCAAGCATTTCCGATGGTTCGATTCAAAGGATGTGCGTGGATGGCCATCAGGGTCTGGTGAAGGGCCAGCTTATTGTTCGTAAAGTCCAGAGTGTCTTGGCCCGAAGCGGTGAAAATCCCCACCCGATCCCAATAACCAAGGTGACGGACGAAATAGCCATCGGCGGCATCGGTGGCCCGAATAATTTCCGTCGAAGTCATGTGAAGGTCGTCAAAGTATAGAGCGATATAGCGCAGGGTGGTCACCGCGTGAGCGGAGGCCGGAGCAGGCAAAATCAAGTTCTCGGCAAAATCAGCGATAGGATACGGGCGGCCATCCACAAGAAGGCGGAAATCCTGCCGCCGTAACCCACCCACGGAGTGGCCCTGCGGGTCGCGCACGACGACTGGAATGCGGATAGGCACGTCGGTCAGGCGCCAGCGATTGAGCCGGCTTCGCGGCTGCGTCGCACGGGAGCGAACCATGGTTGCCGCGCATAGACTCGCCGCGCTGAAACACAGAAAGATCGCTCTCACTACCAACAATGCCACGCGGGGTTGACCTGATCGGCGCGAGCGTAAAACCATCGCGGAAACGGCTTGGCGCTTTGCCCCGCCAGCCGCCCGGGAGTGTGATTTTAAGAATCGGAGAAAATTCAGTTCGCGATTGAGCTTCATCCCGACGACCAACCTAGTATCATTTGAGCGTTGCCAGTTGTCAACTCGCTGAGGAAACCGGTTAGACGTAACGGATGCGGGGCCTGGTGAGCTCGGCGAGCGCCGCGATGTGCCCCGCGCAGGTTTCAGGAGGGCCAAGATCACTAGGCAAGCTGCTGGGGTATGCCGAGGCCGCCCGCGCGCGTCTCCCGCGGCCGCTCAGTCGAGGGTCAGAAGGTAATCGGAAGCGCTCAGATAGCCGGTCTTGGCCAGATTGACGCGCCGCCCGATGACGTTGCCGAAGTATTCCAGGATGGCGGTCATGCGCAGGATCGCCGGCCGCTCGCCCAGGTGGAAAAGATGGCGGAGAGTGAGAGAAAAAACCGTCAGGCGAAAGTACAGCATCAACAGCCGGTCTTCCTTCGAATAGCGCCGCTGTTGATTGCCAGCGCTTCCTAGCAGATAACTCAAAGCCAGGTAATCGCACTTGAGCATCATGCGGAAGCGCGAGTATTCCACCGGCACCGTGTAATCCAGGACGGCCTTGCGCACGGAGGGAAACTCCAGGCGGTTGGCGTTGACAACAGGGGTGAAATAGTCACGGTCAAATTCCCGGCGCAAAACCCGCTGACACGTCGCCTGGAAATAGAAGAAGAACATCGCCGTCGAAAAAATCAAAATCAGCACCGCAACTACCATTTAATTCAACCTCTCATCGCGCGGCCGATCGCTACCGCATCCATACCCAACGAGCCCTCTGAAAACCGTTCCCTCATAAATTGACGTCCACGCCCGCCTCGCCGTTACACCTAAATTCGAGCCAACGCCCCAGCGGGGAAATCCTTTGGGGCCTTCTGCGCTTCCTTCGCCGGAACGGTCTTCGGCACCCGCGCCGCCGCGTAAAGCCAAATCGAAACCATGCCCATGTCAGAAACCTGAGGAATGTAGCCCGAGAGGACACCGGCGAGCGGCGCCCACCGGGTCGCGATAACGAGTGCGTACGATGCAGCGAAACCTGCGAACATTACCCCCAGCCCGCAGACCAACAGACCGAGCTGCTCATCGGCGGGGTCGAACTTCAAGAGCATAAGATACAGCATTGTCACGAGGACCAAACAGGCGAAGTAAAGGTCTTGCTGAAATTCGATTACAAAGTAGGGGAAGAAACTATGCCGAAGGCGGAGGATTGCGATATAGGAAACAGCCCCGGTTAGAGGCGGTATAAGTGTAAGCATCAGTCGGACGTGCCGCCAGGCCTCGACCCGCCCGGCGCACGCGCGCCTAAAGAAGGACGCGATAAGCAGAAAGACAGCGAAAACCAACGGGAAGTCAGTCAGCCAGTAACACAGCGCATACTGCTGGGACAGCGCCCCGTAATGAGCCACGGCAAACAGCCTCAGCACGCCAACCCCCACCGAGACGGTCACGTACGCCAGCAGACCGGTGAGGCCGCAGCAGCGCCGCCGCAAGGCCAAGCTAAGAAGGTAAACGAAAAGAGCGGTTTCCGAGCTGTAATCGAGGAAGCCGAGGACAAGCCTGTGATCTGGCATAAGCAACCCGCAGCACATCTTCCCTTTGCCGTCCTGCGAGTTGCCCAGCGCAACAGGTAGAAGCTAATTCTTGGTCAGGCTGCTGCAGTCAGGCGGGCAGGGCGTCGGGCCAGGGCCGATGGCAATCTGCGGCAGAATATTGGTGTTCGGCACCAGCGTAGCCACTGGGCTGAGGGCTGCGTTCGCCTTTGTTGCCGCCTTCGCTACTGCCCGACGAAGCGTCACGCTGACCAGCACGACCAGGATAGAAAGCAAAAGGGTGACGATGTAATTTTTCATTAGACTCTCCTGTTAAGTAATTTGCGGGCTACAAACGCCCCGCACAAGAGAGCCTAAGTTACCGTACCTCCACCATCAATTAAATTTTAATGCACTTTTTCACCCTCTGATTTTGGCACCCAAAACCAGAAAGTCAAGCGAAAAAGCGTTTTCGCGCCCAGGCGATCGCGAGAGCTCTCGCCGAGCGCACATTGACTTTATCGGCATTCACCGGTCATCGCAATGGTACGAAGGTACGGGGTGGCCTGGCGCTTGAGCTGCCGGCGCCGGCCCACGAGCAGTCAGGTTGATTGCCAGTCGCCGGCTCTTGGCGGGTCTGGTAGCCGCGACGGCGCGTTTTCCGTCGCGGGATTTTCGGTTGAGTCGTCGAAGAACCCGCGGTGTAATACGAAATGCCCGCGACACGAATGGCAGTGTCGCGGCTACCCATGCCCATCCGCGACACACGCGGTCGGCTGATTTCGCGTCGAGCTAGAGTTGGGAGTGGGGTTTCCGGAGCTTGACTTCGATGACCTGATGGTTCTTGGCAAATTCAAACGTCCTGCCGAAGGCCTTACGTTCCGGCGCCGTCACCATAAGCACCACCGGACCGAGGGGCACGTCAGGGAGTTTGCAAAATCCCTTTTTATCCGTCTTGGCGCTATAGCTGATGATCTTGCCGCGCTTCAGCTTCCAGGGGCTGCCTGGCTTACGAAACCGAAGGGTCAAGGCCGCTTGAAAGATGGGTTGGCCGGTTCGCGCGTCCGTCACGTGAACAATCAAGGTTGCCAAGTCCGGGCCGCGACATTCAGCTTTGGCTGCAAACAAGGCGAAAGCCCCCAGCAATGTCATGCAGCAAAGAACCGCGCGGCGATGGATTGGAATCTTACCCGTCACATCCATAGTCATCTCCTTGGCCTGCCTCATCTCCAAATTATACTCCGCCATGCCGTGATGGATTCCCGTCTTTCAGGACCCCTGCGCGGCTTGCCGGTTTAGCCTCCTCAGGGTAAGATGCCAACTGCGGGCGTGAAATTAGGCGCTGATGAGGGACGATGGCCAAACTGCGGGGAAAGCCGGTCGCCGGTTCGCGGGTCGAAATGGTGGAAGTGGTGTTGCCGAACGACGCCAATCTGCTGGGCAACATTTTGGGAGGCAAGGTGATGCACTTGATTGACATTGCCGGCGCGATTGTCGCCCACCGCCACTCGCGCAGCGCGGTGGTCACGGTCTCGGTGGACAATCTCGATTTTGCGCATCCGATTCGCGTCGGGCAGTTAATCATTCTCCGCGCCGTGGTCACGCGCGCCTTCCACACTTCTCTCGAGGTGGCCGTCAAGGTTTTTCGCGAGGATCCGGTCACCGGCGAGCGCCTTCAGACCAGTTCGGCTTTTGTGACCTATGTCGCCTTGGACGAAAAGGGACGGCCCAAGACCGTTCCGCCGGTGATTGCGAAAACTGCCGAGGAAAAACGCGAATACCGCGAGGCCCTGTTGCGCCGACGATTGCGCTTGGCGGCGGCGGCGCGCGCCCACCGACTTTACTTTGGACCCGGAATGAAATAAAACCAATGCCGCAGCCCAGAAATCGCTTTCGACATCAATGAGCTGAACGAGGGAGCATGAAAAACAAACGAACGAAAATCTTTTCCGGCACGCCTTGGGAGCCGAAGGTGGGCTATTCGCGCGCCGTGATGGTCGGCGATGTTGTTTATGTCTCAGGAACCACTGGAACAGACCCTTCCGGGAAGGTGTTGGCTCCCGGCGACGCCTACGCGCAGGCCGTGCAGACCATCAACAATATCAAAAGCGCTCTCACCCGTCTCGGCCTGGGTCTTGAGCACGTGGTTCAGACTCGCATTTATCTGACCGACATCAACCGCTGGGAGGAGGTTGCCAAGGCGCATGCCGAATCCTTCGGCGAGGTTCGTCCCGCCACGGCGCTGATTCAAGTCGTGCGCCTGGTGGACCCTGAGATGCTCGTGGAAATTGAAGCCGTCGCCGTCGCTTGACGGCCACCCATGAGGGGGCATCTTGCATCTGAGCCGGTGGACGCGGAAGAGCGGGCTGCGCCTGGCGGGCCTTTGCGATGTCTGCGGCGGATTACCGCATTCTGGCCACGGTGGTCATTGCCATCCACTTTGCGTGGATTCTGTGGGTGATCTTTGGCTGGCTCTTCACGCGGCGGCGGCCGTGGCTGCGGACGCTGCATATCCTGTCGGTTATTTACGGCATCGCGGTTGAAAGTTTTCCCTTCGCCTGCCCGCTTACGCTCGCCGAAGATTGGAGCGACCGCCGCGGGGGCATCACCCCTTACCGCCAGACTTTCCTGATCCACTTTTTGAGCCGACTCGTCTATCCCAACGTCTCTCAGGCGCTCATCACCTGGACCGCCGTCCCCGTTTGCGTTTTCATCGTGGGCATTTACGTTTTCCGTTTTCGGCGCCGAACACCCGAAGGATGGTAGCCCGGAGGCGCGCTGGCACAAACCGCCTCATTCAGCGCGCGGGGGCGGATGCCAGCTTTTAGGCGCTTTTCGGTCACGACTTCCATGGGGCGTTCGAGAAAGGTTTCCAGTTCCGCCTGTGGGCCGTCGTGGTCAAGCCGGACAAGGGAGGAAGTGGGTAGAAACCTAAAGATCAAAACCCGAGGCTGGATGACTGAGGGTGAAAACCCCCGGGTGAAAGATCGCGAAAACGCGCAGATACGATCTCCGGCGGCATGCTATAATTTACAGGTTATTTTGTTTAGGGCGCGGCGGCGCCCGGCTGACTGCCCGTCAGCCGACGGAAGGAAACGGGGGAATTTCATGGCAGTGGATTATTACGATAAGGTTTGGCACAACGGGAAATTCATGCGCTGGAGTGACGCCACAATCCACGTGGCTTCGCACGTGGTGAGCTACGCCTCGTCGTTATTTGAAGGGATTCGGTGCTACGAAACGCCCCAAGGCCCGGCGATTTTCCGCCTGAAGGATCACGTGGACCGGCTGGTGAACTCCTGCAAGATCTATCGGATGGATCTCGAATATAGCGACGAGCAGCTCAGCCAGGCCATGATCGAGTTAACGCGCGTGAATGGCGTGGCCTCATGTTACATCCGGCCGCTCGCATTTCGTGGATACGGTGACATGGGTGTAAGCCCCATCAAGAATCCCGTGGAAGTATATCTGCTCGCTTGGAAATGGGGAAAGTATCTGGGAGACGAGGCGCTCAAGCTCGGAGTGGATGTTTGCGTATCGTCGTGGCAGCGCCTCGCGCCGAATACGCTGCCAGCCATGGCAAAGGCCGCCTCGAACTACATGAACGCGCAACTGATCAAGATGGAAGCGATCACCAACGGTTACGTGGAGGGTATCGCCCTGGACGCGCTCGGAAACATCAGCGAGGGCAGCGGCGAAAACATTTTCGTGGTTCGCAGTGGTGACTTGTTTACGCCACCTCTCTCCTCGGCGATCCTGCCCGGCGTCACCCGCGCGTCGGTCATCACTCTAGCCCAAGAGATGGGAATGCGCGTGATCGAACAAGCTCTTCCCCGCGAGGCACTTTATATTGCCGATGAAGTGTTCTTTACCGGCACGGCGGCCGAAATCACCCCTGTTCGTTCTGTGGATCGGATTATAATCGGAAAAGGGCAACCCGGGCCTATCACCCGAAGGCTCCAGCAGCGATTTATGAGTATTGTGCAGGGACAGGGGGAAGATACCTATGGCTGGCTAACCTACTGCAATCAGCCGGTAGCTGCCCGGAGTTAGAAACCGAATTGCTGCAGAACCCCTTCCACCGTTCCGAGCCTTTTCCAAACCATGTGCCTTGGCGCGGGAAGCCGGCAGGCCCACATAGCTCCCTCCATTAGCGGGACGAAGAAGAAGTTGCTATCCATTCAGCCCGCAAACGCCCATTGTCAATGACAAGTCTCAGAACGGGTGTCGAATGGGACGCGGGATTGAATCTGATCGGCACAGTCGTCGTGAAAGTCCGTCCCCCTTTGCCGGAAGACGCCTGCACGATAATTTGACGGAGGCTCGCGGGAACCGAGATGACTTCGGCAAGCCTGCCCTCGTAACCGCCTCCAATAAAGAGAAGCCGGCGTTTTTTCTTACCTACCAGCTTCCGGGTCAACAAAGGCTTGCTCCCGCTTGAGAGCTTCAGCTCGCCCTTCGCAAAGGCATAGCGGCAAATCAGCCGAATCTCTTTTGTTTTCACAGGAAGCGGACCTCCCGAAATGATTCCGGATGGAGAGGGCCGGACATGAGCTGATGAAAAGCGAACCGCCTCGCCAGAGCCAGCTTCAGGCACAGGCGCAGTTGAAGAAGAGGGCGAACGGCCTCCTGCCACAGAGGCCGCGGTCGGCGTTGGCATTCGATGCGGTTTTACCGGAGCCGCTCGCTGACTCTTGATTGCGCCCTTTTCGGACGAGAAGGAGCGGCCATGCATGATGAGCGGCGAAGTGGTCCTCCATGCCCGGGCCGGCGGCGGAGGGGCCGCTGCGGCGAGCGGCGCCGGAGGTTGCACAGGAGTCATCAGCAACCGGAACCGATGAAAGGCCAGCGCGGCGAGCGCCACCACGCCCACCCCGGCGGCAACCCCTGCATAAATCCATCGCGCGCGGCGATGGGCTTCGGGGCCAAGCGAGCTCGGCGCAGTTTCGGCTGGCCGAGGTTTTTCCTGCGGGACAGTCACAGGCGCTGCGCCCTCTTCCGCTGAGCCCCCTCCGGCGCTAGCTTGCGTGGTCCGATTTAGATCGCTCAAGAGCTCCGCCGCGCTCGCATAACGCTGCCGCGGATCCTTGGCCAGACAGCGAAGCACCGTCCTCTCAGTTTCCGGGGAAATTTCCGGTCTCAATTCTCTCAGCGGAACAATATCTTCGTAAACGGTCTTGAACATCACGGTCGCCAACTCCCCCGCAAACGGCCGCTGCCCAACCAGCATTTCGTAAAAGATAATTCCGAGTGAGAAGAGGTCGCTCCGTCCTTCGAGTTTGCCGCCCGTAATCTGCTCCGGCGACATGTACGAAGGCGTGCCCGCCAAGGCCATCGTGCTGACGGTAGCCTCTAGCGAAGCGTTTTTCGCGATGCCGAAGTCCGTAATCTTGACCTTGCCTTTTTCGGTAACCAGAATGTTGGCGGGCTTCAGATCTCGGTGGATGATTTGCCGTTGATGGGCATAATCCAGCGCTTCGGCGGTCTGGCGAACCCAGTCGAGCACCTGGTTGACGGGCGGCAGGGGATTTTCCGCCAAAATGCGCTCGAGCGTTTTCCCCTCCACATACTCGATGACAATGTAGTGCAGCTTGTTTTCTTCATCCGCGACCGCATCGTAGATGGTAACGATGTTGGGGTGAGCCAGGCATCCGGCCATGCGCGCTTCGCGCAATGGGTCATTCCCCGAAATCGCGCCACTGCTCCCTCGGGAAGCAGAGGAGGGCAAGGATAGCACCTTGATGGCCACCAAGCGACTGATGGTCGGGTCGTAGGCCTTATAAACGGCTCCAGCAGTGCCGCGGCCTAACTCCTCGATAACTTCGTAACGGCCAATATGGTCCACAGCTTGGGCGCCTTAGCACGCGAGGAGAGATCCCCACACCCGCTGATGCTATCACGGCTTCCGGCTGAACGAAAGGGCGAGGAATTATACAGATGGTTATTGACTAGCGTCGTGCGCCTAACACTTCTTTGCCATGCCGTGACGTAGCACGGGCATCTCGCCCGTGTCGGGACACGGCCAGGATGGCCGTGCCACGAATGCTAAATTGCAAATCTACTCAGGGCACACGACACTAGCGGAATCCCTTGACTTGCCAGATCCGCTTGGCTAGGCTTTGGAACCACAGCTTGAGAGTCGCGCGCTAGCGTGGTGCCCCGCACAATTGTTTACAGCGCGACGGTCATTCCGAGGCTCGGTGATTTTTATCGGGCCGAGGACCCTGCTTGTTTCGCGGCAGAAAAGCAGATTCCTCGCTTCGCTCGGAATGACGGTCTCCCGAGGCCGTTGTAAAGGATTAAAGGGGACATCATACTAGAGCGCGAAGAGCTTCTATGGCCCGATTCGTCATCACCCAACCCGGCGGCCAAATTCAAGTCTTTGAAATCACCCAACCCTCGGTTCAGATCGGGCGCGCCGAGTCGAATGACCTGGTTCTCGACCACGCGAGCGTCTCGCGCCGCCATTCCCGGCTGGAGGCTCCGCCCGACGACCCGTGCGTCCTTCGGGACCTGGGAAGTTTGAATGGAACCTTGGTCAACGGCCAGAGAATCGAACAGCATCAGCTCTCGAACCATGACCAGATTCAAATCGGGATTTATCAGCTTCACTACGAATGTGCCGACGAGCAGGCCATGCACGTCGAGGTCGGCAATCGCCCGGACGCGCAGCTTGCCGGACTCGCCTCGCCTGAAAACCTGGACGCCGCCCTGCGTCGAGGCAGTGAGGATGCGGGTCAGACCGTAGTGGGGTCCATGGAGGATCGGCTCCGCGCCGTTGAGCGGGAAAACAAGCTGCTCAAGATTCTGGCGGGAGTCGGCAAGGCCCTCGCTACCGCGCTCACCACCGACGACGCCATGCGCCTCGTCATGGAGCTGGTCTTCCGCCTGGAGAACGTGGAGCGCGGCTTTGTGATGCTGACCGACAAGGAAAAGGGCGGGTTTAAGCCGGCCGTCATGCTTTACAAAGACGAGCGCCTGCGGTCGGATGGCCAAGGGGTGGCGCTCTCTCAGAACTTGGTGCGGAGGGTGATGAGCGAGCGATTGCCGTTGCTCATCTACGACGTGGCCAGCGACCTGCGGTTTAGCGCCAGCGAGAGCCTGCGCGTCTCCGGAGTCCGCTCCGCCATGTGCGCGCCTCTGATGCACAAGGATAATTTTTACGGCCTGTTTTATGTGGATTGCCTCACCC
>JAJYNF010000035.1 GCA_021786455.1 Acidobacteriota bacterium | reverse complement strand
ACGAGGAGATGTCGAAGCCGGACGACCCGCTTCATGACGGCGACGAGTTGGCAGTGATGCCGCCCGTGAGCGGGGGCGCGAGCAACTCCCATTACGCCCTGACCCGCGAGCCGCTCCAAGCGGAGGAAATTTCACGCTTACTAAGGAACGGACAAAGCGGGGCCGTGGTAGTTTTTGAAGGCACCGTGCGCGAGTGCTCGGCGGGGAAAAGGGTTAGTTTTCTCGAATACGAGGCCTATGAGCCGCTGGCGCTGCGGAAGATGCAGGAGATCGGCAACGAGGTGGAACACCGCTTTGCCATTGATCGCGTCGCCATGGAGCATCGGTTGGGCCGGGTGGAGATTGGTGAGACCAGCGTGGTGGTTGCCGTTGCGGCTGCGCACCGGGCAGCCGCCTTTGACGCTTGCCGTTACGCGATGGACCGGCTCAAGCAAGTGGTTCCCATTTGGAAGAAAGAGCATTTCGAAGATGGCGCGGCGTGGGCGGAGGGTGAAGGACAGGTTCATGTTGTGTCTGAACCTCATGGCAAATGACCCGACTGCCAGTGAACCAATCCCCCGGAGAGAGTCTGACCCCATACAATTTTATCCAGGAGCGTTATGCCGGAATATCTTGAAGTTGCCGTGGAAATTGCCCGTGAAGCGGGCGCGCTGATTGCGCAACTTGCCCAACGCCCGCACGAAATCATCTATAAACGCCCTTCCGACCTGGTCACCGAGGCGGACCGCCGCTCCGAATCGCTGATTGTGGAGCGGCTGCGCAGCCATTTTCCTCCCCACGCGATCGTTGCGGAGGAAGGGGGCGGCCGCGAGACAAACTCCGACTATTGTTGGTACGTGGACCCTTTGGACGGCACCACCAACTTTGCCCACGGTTTTCCCGTCTATTGCGTCAGCCTCGGCTTGGCCTACCGCGGGGAAGTGATTGCCGGCGTGGTTTACGATCCCACGCGGGATGAATTGTTCACCGCCGAGCGTGGAGCTGGAGCTTACCTCAATCACAAGCGTCTTGCGGTTTCTAAAACGTCGGCGCTGCGCGAAAGCCTGCTAGCCACTGGCTTCCCGCCCTTTGCCGCCAATCACGAGATCAATATTGAATTCTTCTTCCGCCTCACGCAGCGCTCGCATGGTATTCGCCGCGCCGGCTCGGCGGCTCTCGACCTCTGTTCGGTGGCGGCGGCGCGTTTTGATGGCTTTTGGGAATTGAAACTTAACCCATGGGACAAGGCTGCCGGGGCGCTGATGGTTCTCGAAGCAGGCGGAAAAGTTACCGACCTTGCCGGGCATCCCTTCGCGCTTCTGGAGGATGAAATCTTTGCCTCGAACGGTCATATCCACGAGGAAAGCGTGCGCGTCTTCTCGGAAGCGCTGGCGCAACGCGAAGAGCGAGCGTGAGCGCCAGGTTGCTTCGGGCGCAAGCTTTGAGTCGCCGGTGATTGGTGACGAAAGGGAGCGTTAGAATCCGCTTGGTGATGGTGGGATTTCAATCCCGCCGGAGCGCGCGCCCTTCCCTCACCCCCACCCTCTCCCCCCGCACAAGTGCACAAGTGGGGGAGAGACCGGCCGGCCCAGGCATAGAATCGCTGCCCAACCCTCTCCCTCGCGCAAGCGGGGGAGAGGGTGTCCGAAGGACGGGTGAGGGGGTTGCTTGCGGCGGGACTCAAGCCTGCCCTCCCGCCGTGGGTATAAACACGGAATTGTGTCACCCATCACTCGCGCGCTGCCCGGCGAGAGGATTCCTATGACGGCTCGCAAAACCATCCCGCGGCCTCGGCGCCGCAGCATGATTACTCTATCGCTCTCGAGGCCGCGCCTCCATCCGTTCCATCTCCGCTCGTCAGATCCCGAAATCACGGAAACGGACATTCATCTGCCTCGGTTGGGCGAAGCCTACGCGGGTTTGCGGATCGCCCATCTGACGGATCTTCACCATGGCCTGTTTACTCCCATCGAGGACGTAGAGCGCGCGGTCGAATTGGCCAACCGGCTTCGCCCCGACATGGTTGCCTTGACGGGCGATTACGTCACGCTTTCGTCACTCTATATTGAGCCGGTCGCCCGTGCTCTTGGCCGGCTCCGCTCGCGGCTGGGGGTCTATGCAGTTTTAGGAAACCACGATTTTCAGGTAAACCCTGCGGCGATAACGCGCGCATTGCAAGCAGAAGGAATCGTCGTCCTGCGCAACCGTCATCACCCGCTTCACGCGGCGCGGGACCGCCTGTGGCTCATCGGGGTGGATGATCTCTGGTGGCAAGCGGACGATTTTCGCCGTGCCTTCGCGCGTGTGCCCTCCCGCGAGCCCAAGATTTTGCTCTGCCACAACCCGCTTGGAATTCGTGATGCCGCCCACTATGGGGTTGACCTCGTTCTTTCCGGCCATACTCACGGTGGACAAGTACGGCTGCCGATCCTCAGCCGCCTTTACGGACGCTCTCGCCTCGGTGAGCGCTTTATCGAGGGCTGGAATCGGCTCGGCAAAACGCAAATCTACGTCAATCGTGGCATTGGCAAGGTCGTTTTGCCGCTTCGCCTCGCTTGCCCGCCGGAAATCGCTTGCCTCCGCTTGCGCCGCGCCGCGTAAGCTGGGCGAATTTGTCACCGCGAACGTCTCGCAACGACCGCGTCGAAATCGGAACCCGCTGCCGCGTAACCCTTTTCCGCCGCCACCTTTGTAGCCGTCCGAAACTTTGCGCGCATCTCAATAAGGGCAGCCGAGCAAGAGAACCATCGGGTCAAGGTGAAGTAAACTTTTCTAGATACAGAGGAACTGACCGTGCGAATCATTCTTTATACGGGCAAGGGTGGCGTGGGCAAGACAAGCATCTCGGCGGCCACCGGGCTGGAACTTGGGCGGCGCGGTTACCGGACCCTCGTGATGTCGGTGGATCCGGCGCACTCGCTCAGTGACGCCTTCGATTTAAGCCAGGACTTGATGGACCGCACGACCGGCCGTCCGCTCAAGGTGGCGAAGAACGTCTGGGTCCAGGAAGTGGACGTGCTCGAGGAGATTGGTCGCCACTGGGACTCGGTTTACGCTTACGTCTCGACGCTGTTGAACGTTTCCGGCCTCGAGCAAACTCTGGCCGAGGAGTTGGCGGTCTTTCCCGGCATGGAGGAAGTCAGCTCACTTCTCTACGTCAACCAGTACGTGCGCGAGAAAAGCTTTGACGTCATGCTGATTGACTGCGCGCCCACCGGTGAATCGCTGCGTTTCGTCAGTATCCCGACAACGCTCGAATGGTACATGGCCAAGATATTCAAGCTCGAGCGGCGCGTGGCGCGCATGGTTCGCCCCATGGTGGAAAAGTTCGCCACCTTCCCGCTTCCACAAGAAGAATACTTCGCCAATCTCGAAGACTTGCACCGCAAGCTCTGCGGGATTGATAAAGTTTTGGCCGACCCGTCCATGACCACCGTGCGTTTGGTGACCAACCCGGAAAAAGTTGTCCTCAAGGAAACCCAGCGCGCCTTTACCTACTTTTGCCTTTACGGAATGACCGTGGACGCGGTGATTATCAATCGTATTTTGCCGGAAGGCGTTGACGGTGAATTCTTTAGTTCCTGGAAGGTGACGCAAGATCGCTGGATTCGAGCCGTCGAGGAATTTTTCTCACCCGTGCCGGTGTGGCGCGTGCCGTTGTTTCAGGATGAGGTGCTGGGCATCGAGCGGCTTAAGCACCTGGGCAAAGAACTTTACGGCTCGCGCGACCCGGCGCGGCGGTTCTTTGAACAACCGCCCTATCGGTTTCGCAAGGTCAATGGGAATTATCACCTTGAAATGCGCTTGCCGTTCGTCACAGGCGAGCAGGTGGATCTTTACAAAAAACTCGACGAGCTGGTCATTCGCGTGGGAGGATATAAGCGTCACATAGCTCTGCCTCAGCGGGTGGCGCGGTGTGAGCCGCTGAGCGCCCGCGTTCGCAATGGCGAGCTTGTCGTGATTATGGGGAGGAACGATGCCAAACCCAAAACGCCGTCCGCGGCCTCGGAATAAGAATCCGGAAGACGCCGCTGCCGAATGCTTGCGAGCCTTTCTGCGAGGGGTTCGTCCGTTGTTGGGGCGTCCGCCCGGCCCGCTGCCGCCTTCCGCGCGTCATCTGCGCAACGCCGGTATTGAGGTGCTGGAGGCCATGCGCTCCTGGCTCGACGAAACGATTGAATGGCTGCGCAAGGAGCCTCGGCCCACGCCCGGAATGCGCCGCATTCGCGTGCAGGATTGAGCTGCCCCGCAGTTTCGGGCGCGACCGAGCAGCCCCATCGGCGCATCAAGGATGTGACTCATGCGGAAATTATTCGGGGTGATCTTCCTGCTGTTCGGACTGGCGCCTGCCTTAGAAGCGCAGCTTATCCCGCGCGTCGCGCTGTTTGGCGGTTACACGCTAGTCCACGCCCAGCAAAATGCCGCCGCGGGCTCAACCGGACCGAGCTTCAACCTGAACGGCTGGGGCGCTTCCATTGAGGGTGGCATCGCTCCGTGGCTGGGGATTGTCGCCGACGTCAGCCAGCAGTATGGCTCTCCCTTCGGCTATCAAGAGAAGCAGACGACCGCGCTCTTTGGGCCGCAGCTCTCGATCCGCGGAATCCCCCGCGTGATTCCATTTGCCCACGCGCTCGTTGGCGTCGTTCACGGAACCAACCAGCCCCCTTACCTTACCACCCCGTCGTGCATTGCGGTTGTGGGCGTCACGTGCCCTCCGACGCTAGAGCCCGGCTCCACCGGCAACGCCTTGGCCACGGCGCTCGGCGGCGGGCTGGACATCAAAATCTTCGGCCCGCTTTGGGTGCGCGCTATTCAAGCCGATTGGCTCCGAGCCCACCTCAACCCGGACCACCAGACCCATCTGCGCATCGAAACCGGACTGGTGTTACGGTTCAAGGGGCTCTGAACGATGGGCGGAGCGGCGACGATTTATTGGGCAGCGCCGCGGCCTCCCGGTTTTTCTGACTAGCCCAAACGGTCCCGCAGCGAAGTGCTGCGTTTGTGCATCTAACAAAGGCGAAAATGATATACTAGAGGGCACGCCGGCAGAGAGGAAATTCGCCAAAGGAGCGGTCGAGCCGTATGGCCAAAAGAGTTCGTGTGAGTTTGATATTGGTGTCCTGTGGGCTTCTGCTTTACGCGGCCATGGGGGCCGTACTGAGCAAGTCGCAGTCTTCCAGCGACACGACGTACCGGGATCTCGGCGTCTATAGCGAGGTCCTATCGCGCATCCAGCAGGACTATGTGACCAAGCCGAGTCTCAAGAAGGTGACACGCGGCGCCATCCGCGGTTTGCTCTCCGCGCTCGATCCTTACAGTACCTACTTCACGGCCAAGGAATATCAGGATTACCTCGCCCATCCCAAACCCGGACCGGGAAAGATCGGAATCTACGTTTCCAAGCGGATGGGTTACACCACCATCGTCTCAATCCTGCCTGGGAGCCCCGCCGCCCAAGCGGGTATCGAGCCAGGCGACCTTTTAGATACTCTGGAGGATCGTCCCACTCGCGGCCTTTCGGTCGTCCAGCTCAACCGCATCCTGGACGGCGCGCCCGGAACGACCGTTCATTTATCCGTTATCCGTGGCGACCGCGGAGCGCCGCTCCAACTCGCCCTGACACGGGAGATTCTCCCACCCCCCCCGGTAGAGGCCAAGATGGTTGACGGCCACACCGCTTATTTGCATGTGCTCACTTTCAATCCGGGCAAAACCCGAGAAATCGCGGCGAAGTTGAAACAGTTGATTGCCCAGGGCTCCACCCAGATTGTTCTCGACCTCCGCGATTGCGCGGGAGGCAGTGAAAAAGAAGGCGAAGAAACGGCTAACCTTTTCCTGAATCACGGCCTGATTACCTATCTGGCCGGGCAGCGATTTCCACGAAAAAACATCATGGCAGAGCCATCCAACCAAATCACCCAACTGCCCCTGGTCGTCCTCACGAACATGTCCACGGCCGGGCCGGCGGAGATCGTCGCGGCGGCCATCTTGGATAACCACCGAGGCGATGTGGTGGGAGAGCGCACCTTTGGTGTGGGGGTTTATCAGCAGATGATCCCGGTGGGAGACGGCTCCGCGTTACTGCTTTCCGTGGCCAAGTACTACACTCCCAACGGACAGCAGATCAACGGATACGGTGTCACTCCAAATGTCATCCAGCCGGCAAGGCCGAACGAGGTCAGTCTGAACCCACAACCCTTCCCGCCTTCTCAGATGGGCGGCAAGAACGATCTTCAATTTCAGCGGGCGCTCGAAATCCTCGATCAGAAGTCTTCCACGGCGAAGGTTGCCTGAGTCTGGCGATCCTCCGAACGGCAGGCAAAGTGATGCGCAACCGAACCCGGACAACGGATCCCTTGCGCCTGGCGGCGGTGTCGGCCTCAATGGCTGTTCTGTTTGCGGCATCCTGTCGAAGGCCGCGTCGGAGTCAACCCGCAGCCGTGCAAATCAGCCGCGCCACAGCTCTCCGGCTTTTGCGCCGGGCGGCGCTGCGGGCGGGCGGAAATAGCGTTTGGGTCAAAGGCTCCGTCGCTGGGAAGTTTCCACCGCCCAGGCCCACTGACGCCACTGAGGTCTTAACCGAGCCGCGCGCATTCAGCAGCGTTTTCAGCGCCGTTGAGCGCGAGGCAGCGAACCTTGGCCTCAAGGTGAAATCTCTCGTCGGGCAGGGTCCGACCGCCTCGCTTCGCATTTCCGAAGTTCGCACGTGGCAGACCGTCTGGCAGATACAGGAGGTTCCCAGGTTACTTCGAGTCTCGATTGTCATTGACGACCTCGGCGCCAACGACCGAGTGGTCCCGAAACTCATTGCCATCCCATATCCACTTACCTTTTCCATTCTGCCGCGCCTGCGCTACTCCATCGAGACAGCCAACCAGGCTTTCAAAGCCGGGCGTGAAGTGATGCTCCATCTTCCCATGGAACCCATAGCTCGCCCCGGCATTCGCTCGTCACCTGACGAAATCCGCGTCGGCATGAGCGGCCTTGCCGTTGACCGGTTGGTTCAATCCGATCTCGATTCCATCCCGCACGTCCGCGGCGTCAACAATCACCAAGGGTCGCGTGCGACGTCCGACCCCCACTTAATGGCGGAAGTCATGAGGCAACTAGCCGGGCGGCATCTCTACTTTGTGGATAGCCGCACCATCGGTTCGAGCGTCGCGTGGCAAGAAGCGCGTAAGGCGGGCGTCCCGGCTGTCTTCCGTTCCGTTTTCCTCGACGACACCGAAAGCGTCTCCTACACTGTCGGCCAACTTCGCCAACTCGAGCGGGCCGTCCGACGGCAAGGCGTCGCCCTTGCCATCGGCCATCCCCACCCCACAACCCTCCGGGCGCTTCGTGATTTCTTGCCGCGGTTCGCCGAGCAGAACATCGAAATTGTGCCTGTTTCTTACCTGGTCCGCCTGCCGGAAACCGCTCGCCTATATCCTCCTCGGCCGTTTCACCCCATGGCCATCGAACGCCGCTTGCCCGCGCGCCATCCTACCGCGCTGCGGCATTAGTCAACTGGCGCTTCGATGCGCGAGCCAAAAATCTTCGAGTGAATCCTTCGCCGCGGGAGCAATACCTCCGCCGAGCCCCGTTGGGTTTTGGGTTTTCTCTTATCGAGGGATTCAATATCGAAGCGGATGCTTCGGAGGTGGAAGGGTAATGGTGAGGTCTTGGTCCAGCCTCATCCCGATGAGCGAACCCGAGAGGAGCATAGCCTGCTTGCCGTGCGGGAGAAGGAGAGCAGCGGCCACGCCGCCCGCCGCCGCGGCGATTCCGGGGCCCACGCCGCCCGCCGCGCCAGCCGCTGTCGGAGCGGCGAACAGCGCGAGTTGTTCCTTCCGATTCGCCCCGCCACCCCGCAGGTTTCCTTCCGGCCCAACCTTCGACCGGCTCTTGCCGGCGCTCGAAAATACCTCCGTTAGCGAGCCCATCATGGCTACTTTCTGTCCGCTCGGCAACTCCAGCGAATCGAATTCGACGTACACCAATCCGCCCTTGCCACGGCGCCGCGCCGGGTGAATGTCGGTGATGTGGCCGTAAACCCGGATGCCCCGCGGCAGCACCAGCCGGTCCTCCACGTAAACCGGATCGAGCAGCGTGCAGATGACCACGTCCCCTTTGCGGGACGTCTTGGAATTGATCTCCGTGTGGAGCACCAGCTTAAACTCTGTGCCCTCGGGAATGGTGTACTGATATTGCGCCTGGGCTAGCGACGTCTGCGCCCGCAGACGCGGCACGGTCAGCACCGCAAGCCCCACGGTCAGTGCTAAATTCAAAGTTCGTTGCATGGTTCCTTCCTACCCTTTTTCCTGATGCGCCGCTTCCCCTTTCGGGTTGGCCCCATCGCCTCACCCCATTGGAGCACTAAAGCGAAACTTCGTCAAACGCAAAAGTTCGCCCCCTCGTTGTAGCCGGCAGCCATCACGGTCAATCGGCTTATGATTGGCCGTGGGCTTTTCATCCGCGATTGGACTCCGGCAAACGAACGTAGCGGCAGCTTCCAACTTGGCGCGCAGGGTCCGCTCTACGGCCCTTCCCCCTCTTTCGCCAAATCTTGTAGCGCCGGGCTCGTTTTATAGCCCTGTGGTTCTTCGAGTCTTTTCAGAAAGGACATCGAAAAGCCGCAACGTTGCGAAACGAACATTGCGCGACAATTTTCGAAAAATTTTGCTTGCATTTGGTTTTGAGATGCTCTAGGATTGTGAATTGCCTACAAGGTGCTGGCGCGCCTGAGAAGGCGAGACGCCAGCGGTGACAGGAGGCCAATACGAACAAAGCTTTCGGATAGAGGGTTGAGGCAAGTGGAGTAACCTTCCCGCCTGTTTCGATCCTCCCGTCAAGAAGCTCCACAAAAGATTTGGCCAGCAAGGTCGAGGTGATGCCTGCTAGAAGAGGCGGGCGTGGGCGAGTTTGGGTGTTTGATTGGGCCTTCGAGAACGAAGGCCCAATCCAGCATCCGAAAGCTGCGGGCGCAAGCCGGCGGTTGAGGCTGGAACGAGGCCGGAAACGACCTGGGATGTCAAATCTAAAATTTGAGATTTGAAATTTCAAGGGCGAGTTTCTGGGACTCAAGGTTCTTTGACAATTGATTGTGCGGCGTCTATTTGTGCTCAATCCGTCCGGCGGATATCCGGACGGAGATAGCGAAGGCGAATCTGCTCAAAGGCAGTGACGAGTGATGAGTGGCAAGTGACGGGCAAGGAGTTTTTGCTGGTCGCTGACCGCCATTTACTGATTGCTGCTTCTGTGTGTTGAGCAGATTTTATGGTCAAGCTACTAAGGGCGTACGGTGGATGCCTTGGCGCTAGACAGCGATGAAGGACGTGGCTACCTGCGATAAGCCTCGGAGAGGGGGAAGCACCCATTGACCCGGGGATTTCCGAATGGGGAAACCCGACTGGGCAAAACCCAGTCACGGCCCGCTGAATCCATAGGCGGGCACGAGCGAACCCAGGGAAGTGAACCATCTCAGTACCTGGAGGAAAAGAAAGCAACCGCGATTCCGCTAGTAGCGGCGAGCGAAAGCGGAACAGCCCAAACTCAGCCTTCCTCTGAGATCTCAAATTTGAAATCTCAGAGGAGGGCTGGGGGTTGTAGGGCGCGCGTCGGTGTAGAGCCGGAGAGTTACCAATCGGGCGGTTAGCCGAACGACATGGAAATGTCGGTCATAGAGTGTGATAACCACGTAGGCGAAAGCTGACCCGACTCTCACGCGCGTTCCTGAGTACCGCGGGGCACGAGAAACCCCGCGGGAAGCTACGGGGACCTTCCCGTAAGGCTAAACATGCGCTAGCGACCGATAGTGAACCAGTACCGTGAGGGAAAGGTGAAAAGAACCCCTGCGAGGGGAGTGAAATAGTACCTGAAACCGTATGCCTACAAGCAGTCGGAGGGCTACGTTCAGCGGAGCAATCCGCCGAACAGGCCTGACGGCGTGCCTATTGCATAATGAGCCGGCTAGTTATTGTCCGTCGCCAGCTTAAGCAGTGATCCGTGCCGCTACGGCGGGACGGGGAGCGAGGCGTAGCGAAAGCGAGTCTGAACAGGGCGATCAGTGGCGGGCAATAGACGCGAAGCGGGATGATCTACCCTTGGTCAGGGTGAAAGCCGCGTAACAGCGGCCGGAGGCCCGAACCGGTGTTGGTTGAAAACAGCTCGGATGAGCTGAGGGTAGGGGTGAAAGGCTAATCAAATTCCGTGATAGCTCGTTCTCCTCGAAATAGCTTTAGGGCTAGCCTCGGACGGTCGCTCGCGGTGGTAGAGAACTAGATGGACTAGGGTCGGGTATCCGATACCGAATCCAACTAAACTCCGAATGCCGCGAAGCGCAGTCCGGGAGTCAGACAGCGGGGGCTAAGCTTCGTTGTCGAGAGGGAAATAGCCCAGACCGCCAGCTAAGGTCCCCAAGCAGTGGCTAAGTGGGAAAGGAAGTAAAGCCGCCCAGACAGCCAGGAGGTTGGCTTAGAAGCAGCCATCCTTTAAAGAAAGCGTAACAGCTCACTGGTCGAGCGGCTTTGCGCCGATAATTCAACGGGGCTCAAGCCACTTACCGAAGCTGCGGAATTGGAGATCTCTCCGGAGATTTCCATTTGGTAGAGGAGCGTTGAGTATAGTTTGAAGCGAGACCGCGAGGGCTCGTGGACGGTACTCAAGTGACCCTGCCGGCATAAGTAGCGATAACGGAGGTGAGAACCCTCCGCGCCGAAAGTCTAAGGTTTCCTGAGAAAGGTTAATCCGCTCAGGGTCAGGCGGTCCCTAAGGCGAGGCCGAAAGGCGTAGCTGATGGACAGCCGGTTAATATTCCGGCCCTACCGCGGGAACGTTATCACGAGGCGGGGACGCAGGAGGCTAGCGGAGTCGGCTGATGGCTTAGCCGATGGACGCTTCGAGGAGGATCCGGCCGGCAAATCCACCGGATCGGTTCAAAGCCACTCTGAGAGGCGGCCCGAGGGGCATTCGCCCCATAAAGTTCGCGACGTCACGCTGCCAAGAAAATCCGCTAAGGAGTTTCCGTGGTATCCGTACCTCAAACCGACACAGGTAGACAAGGTGAATATCCAAAGGCGCTTGAGAGAACACTCGCTAAGGAACTAGGCAAATTAGCACCGTAACTTCGGAAGAAGGTGTGCCTCGCCAGGGTTTATAGCCCGAGGAGGCCGCAGTGAATCGCGCTCTGCGACTGTTTAACAAAAACACAGGTCTCTGCAAAGTCGAAAACGACGTATAGGGGCTGACGCCTGCCCGGTGCCGGAAGGTTAAAGAGAGGGGTCATGTGGG
>JAJYNF010000186.1 GCA_021786455.1 Acidobacteriota bacterium | reverse complement strand
GGGCTAACGCCCTGATTTCCCGCCCTGCATTACCGCTGCGATCCCCGCCCGGAAAGCGGCTGTGCGCAGCTCACCGTTTCCACTCCTCCATCATTTTGCGGAAGTCCCGGAAATGATAGTGGGAGTCGTGCGGGCCCGGACTCGCCTCCGGATGGTACTGCACGCTGAACAGGGGCATGGAGCGATGGCGCAGACCCTCCAGCGTATTGTCGTTCAGGTTGATGTGCGTCAGCTCGATCTCGCTCTGCCGGAGGGAATCGGGATCGATGGCGAAATTGTGATTGTGCGCCGTAATCTCCACCTTGCCCGTCCGCGTCTGCTGTACCGGATGATTGCCGCCGTGGTGCCCGAATTTCAGTTTATAAGTCTTGCCGCCAAGGGCGAGACCGACGATCTGATGACCCAGACAAATCCCAAAGATCGGCACACGGCCCATCATTTCACGCACGGTTTTTACTGCGTATTGAAGTGGTTCAGGATCTCCCGGGCCATTGGAGAGGAAAATACCATCTGGCTTAAGCGCCAGCGCGTCCGATGCCGATGTTTTTGCCGGCACGACCGTGACGCGACATCCCACATCCACCAGTCGCCGCAGGATGTTTTGCTTGATACCGTAGTCATACGCGACGACGTGAAACCTGGCCGGCGCTCCGTCTGTTTTTCCACCGCCTAGGGTCTTGCTTGTACACTCGCTCCATTCATAGGGGGCGGAAACACTCACACGGCTGGCCAAGTCCAGGCCCACCATGCTGGGCGCCGCCCTGGCTTTTTCAATCAACATTGCCTCGTCCCCGTCCACGGTAGAAAGCACCGCGCGCATAGCTCCATAGGTTCGCAGGTGACGGACCAAGGCGCGAGTATCAATGTCGGAAATTGCCGGAAGGCCGTAATGCGCTAGGTACGCGGAGATGTCTTCCACCGAGCGCCAATTGCTGGCCAGTTCCGACAGCTCTCGGATCACCAGCCCTTCCGCAAACGGGCGAACGGACTCCGAATCGAGGGGGTTCGTCCCGTAGTTGCCGATATGGGGATACGTTAGAACGACGATCTGGCCGGCGTAAGACGGATCGGTAAGGATTTCCTGATAGCCTGAAATCGAAGTATTGAAGACAACTTCACCCAACCGTTCGCCGGGCGCACCATAGCCGCGGCCGCGGAAGACTCTCCCGTCCTCTAAGGCGAGTATTGCCTGCATGGATTCTCGTGCTTTGTCCTCCGGTCAGGCATAAGCTACCTTCCTGGACGTCGGACCGTAAGCGATTCAAAAGCGCGAACCCGGAGTCGCTGGGCATTGGGCCGCAATCAATTCACTGTTCCCGCCTCGCTCAGCGGCCAATACGCGAACGAGGCTTTCCCGATGATCAATTTTCTAGGCACAGTGCCCCAAACGCGGCTGTCGTTCGAATCGTCGCGATGATCTCCCAGCACATAGAATTGGTGCGGCGGAACATGAACTGCCCGATACGTCTGGTGGCCCAAAAATGCGTGCGGCACGTAAGGCTCATTAAGCCGCCGCCCGTTGACATAGACTCGTCCATGGCGGATGCTCACCCAATCGCCGGGCAGGCCAATGACCCGCTTGATAAAAACTTCTTTTGGGTTCAGAGGATATCGGAAAACGACGATGTCACCGCGCCGAATAGGCTCAAATTGATAGATGAACTTGTTGACGAAGATCCGCTCGTGGCTTTCGATTCCCGGCAACATGCTGCTGCCTTGCACCTCAATCGGCTGATAAATGAACAGAATCAGAATAAGCGCCAGCAGAACTGAAAGGAGTAAATCTCGAAGCCAGAACCGAGTATCCAAGAACCCTTGCCGGCCAGCCCGCGCGCCAGGATCCGGCCCGCTTTGCGAGCCTTCACTTTCCGTTTTAGTTCCCATCACCAGCGCCTGCTCATATTTACTTATAGCATAACTCCCGCTCGTCACCCAAGAGGGCGGGTCTGCTGGTGAACCGCATCGCGGCCCAATGCCGCGATTACGCCTCTCTTCTTCGCCGGAAGAATCCGTGTGGATCGTGCTCAAAGTGATAGATCTTGGCCACTTCAACCTCAAAGCGGCGCAGTCCAGTAAAGCGGTGCGCGGCAACCGCCACGAGCGCGCCGGCGAGCGGTCCGGCCCAGTAAACCCACCATGCCGTCCATACGCCGGAAATGGCGGCCGGCCCGAAGCTACGCGCCGGATTCGTGCTGGTTCCGGAGATCGGCGCTTCCAGCAAGACCATCATCCCGTAGAGAAAAGGGAAAAGCAGCGGCGTCCATGCTCGAAGGCGCCGATGACCAATGAAGAAGAACAGCAAAAAAATCATGACGAACGTCGTGGCAAATTCTCCCGCCAGTGCTTCGGCCGCCGTATAAGCCGCGCCGGGCGCTGTGGCGGCGAATTCTACGCTGCGGCCCATCGCGCCCCAAAGAATGAGCGGCGTCGCGCCTGCCAAGCCACCGGCCAACTGCGCGGCAATATAAAGGGCCGAGTCACTCAGACGCATCTTGCCTCTCGCCCAGAAAGCAACTGTCACGGCAGGATTGATGTGCGCCCCGCTGACTTTCCCTACCGGTGAGATAGCGATCGAGGCGCCTACGGTCCCAAAGAGAAATCCCGTAATCAGGCGGCGCCAGGGCGCGCTTGGCGCCCATTCCAACATTGGACTGCGCGCCCCGAAATCAAAAATCACAATGGAAAGCCCCACCGCGTTCAGCAGCGCCGTCCCCAAAAATTCAGACAATGCTTGTCTCCAAGGCAATTGCATTTCCGAAGCTCACACCCACAAGCAGAAACAGACCGCCTTTCATCGCTTCGCCTTTGGCGCCGCGACCGTTGTTCAAAAGGCGAGAGGTCTGATGGAGAGAGCGCCACGCTTTCAAGCCCGAGCGTGCCGCGTATTTCGGTCACACCCCGGGGCGGATGCTTGGATCTTTGCTTCGCCCGCTTCCTCCGCCTCCGGGCTTAACCTCGCTTAAACCTCTTCCGGTATATCGAACGGACATCGATGGCCGCGCGGGCCGTCGCGTAGCAGAGCGTTCGCCTCATCCTCATCAATCCCCTGTTGCGTGTTCGGGTTAAGGCACAGCGACCGCCCCAGCCGATAAGAAGCGTTAGCAAGGGCAGGCAGCGTAGAAGAAATATGACCCTCTTCGACGGCGGCGTTAAGGTCTTCTTTTTTACGGCTGCGAGCGCAATCAATGACGTTCTCGAAATGATGCTTGGAACCGCGGCCGCATCTCGCGGCGAATATACCACAGTACCCAAACTATCGCACCGCAAACCGATCTTCTGGCCAGGAGCGCACCGCAGCCGGTCCCATCCGAGCCCATGGAGGTCCGAAAAGGCTCGCTGGTCGGCTGCCCCGGCCATTCATTGACAGGGTCAAGCACCGCCGGTCCGCTTCCACGTGGCCGAACGGGCCGAACTTCCTTTCGTCTGACGCTCCCGGGGCGCGAAAGCTGCTAAGATTACTAGGTTAATCTAATGGAGGTAAAACGCATGGCTGTTGTTGAGACAGTTAAAACGGCATTTCGCGAAAGCCCGCCGGCTCGGAACAGCGAGCACGTCCGGGTGATTTTGAGCTGGTACGAAAGCGACAGTCCCGGGACAAAGACGAATATCGCGCGCCTTCTGAACCATGGCCGCCTGGCGGGAACCGGCAAGCTGGTGATTTTGCCGGTGGATCAGGGATTCGAGCACGGGCCGGCGCGAAGCTTTGCCGTGAATCCCGGAGGCTACGATCCGAACTATCATTTTGAGTTGGCACTGGAGGCCGGATGCAACGCCTATGCCGCGCCGCTGGGATTCCTGGAGGCCGCCGCGTCACGCCACGCGGGCGAAATTCCGCTCATCCTGAAGCTCAACAACCACGACGTGCTGCACGACGAGAAGGATCCGCTCTCGGCGGTGACGGGCAGCGTGAAGGACGCGCTGCGCCTGGGCTGCGTCGCCATCGGATTTACGATCTATCCGGGATCGTCAGAGGCGCGGACGATGTACGAAGAATTACGCGCGCTGGCCGAAGAGGCCAAGGCGAACGGCTTGGCGGTAGTGGTGTGGTCTTATCCGCGCGGCTCCAGCCTGAGCAAGGCTGGCGAGACGGGGATTGACGTCGTCGCCTACGCAGCGCACATCGCAGCGCAGCTCGGAGCGCACATCATCAAGGTCAAATTGCCGAGCGACCACATCGAGCAGCCCGAGGCACAGAAGGCTTACACGGCGGCGAATGTCCCCATTGGTACTCTTGCCGACCGCGTGAGGCACGTCGTCCAAAGCGCCTTCAACGGCCGCCGCATCGTCATCTTTTCAGGCGGAGCGAAAGCCGCCGATGAGACTGTGTTCGAGGAGGCCCGCGCCATCCGCGACGGCGGCGGATTCGGGTCCATCATCGGGCGCAATTCCTTCCAGCGGCCCAAAGATCAGGCCCTCAAGTTCCTCGGGACAATCATGGGGATTTACGCGGGGGAACTGAAGTAGTCTGGCATTGGTCAGAGGTCCTCGGAACGGAGCGAATCGTGGTGCAGCCAGAAAGATCAAGCTGACAGGGCATAAGTTTTTTTAACATCAGCTCGGCGGGCGAATGATCACTGATCCGTCGCCGAGGGTCCAGGACTCATCGTATAGGCTGGACCGTAACTGCTTCTCCTTCATCTTGTAGTGGAAATCTGCCTGCTTCTTGAAGCCCTCTGACGCCTTGCCGAGTAGGAATAACCACCCCGACCTGTTTTGAAGCGAACGTTGACTGGACAGCCTTGACCGCAGGGAGGAGGCCCGTATCTCCGGATACGATGATCGCTTCATCATAACTTATCTTGGACTGCCGATTGAAACAGTCGAAGCGCAACGTTGACGTCAGTCTGCTTCTCTTCGAAAGTCTTGAACATACGACAACATGAAAGGCATCGCCGTTCTTTGCGCTTAAACGCTCCGCATATCACGGTGACCCCCGCATTTTCCTGAGCTTTTATGAAGCGTTGGTCGGCTATCGCAGCGGGTGGGGCATCGATCGAGGGGGTTTCGACGTGTGCGATGAGTGTTACGCAGCAACTCATACTTCGTCAGCCGTTTCCCCCGTGCGAGCGACGCGAGGGAAGCTTGAGTGCATCAAAGGACGATGGGCAGTGGCAGCCTGGGGTGCGCGCTATGTGGCGGGTGTAAATTGCCTGGAAACCGTCCTTGATCAACGTTGTCCACAATGATATATGATATCCTGGCAGTGCAGAGGAAGGTCAAGCATGACGGAGCGACTCGTGCTTCGTCAGCCGTTTCGCCAGCGCCGGCCCGAGACCCTGCAACGCAAGAAAGGGAGGAACCATGCACAGGGCAGAAGTCAGGCGTGTCGGCGTTTTAATGGTCATTTTTTTCACAGTCAGCGCGGGGCTTTACGGACAGGAATACCGTGCGCTGGTCAGCGGGCAAGTCAATGACCCTTCGGGGCGCGTTATTCCCGGCGCCACGGTGACGGCGGTGGACAAAGCGACGGGGGTGAGGTACACGGCCAAGGCCAACGGTTCGGGGACCTACGCCCTGAATTATCTGCTTCCGGGGCCATATCAACTGACGGCTTCAGCGCCAGGTTTTAAGCGCAAGGTCTATTCCAACGTCACGCTGGAGACGGGGCAGACGCTCAACCTGGACATCACGCTGACGTTAGGAAAGGTGGTCGAGCGGGTGACGGTGACGGCGGCGCCGGGGCTGCTGGATACGGCCAACGCCTCATCTTCGGACGTGGTGGACGCGGCCAAGGTGGAAAACACGCCCTCCACCGGACGGCAAGTCTGGATGACGATCGCCTTCACGCAGGGAGTGGAGAACCTGGGCGCCGACCCGTTCAACCTCACGCCGCGCAACAATACGTCCGCTACCTACACGGTGAATGGCTCTGGGAAGACCGACAACGCGTTTTACATTGACGGCGCGCCGGTGAGCGACCAAGGCGTGTGGGATTTCTCGCCCAATCAGGACGCGGTCCAGGAAGTGCAGGTGGCGTCGAATCCTTACGATGCGCGATACGGCGAAGCGGGCGGCGGATCGTTCAACGTCGATTTGAAATCCGGGACCAATCAATTTCACGGCGATTTTTACGATTACTACGGCAACGAGGCGCTCAACGCCCAGGGCTGGCAGGCCGGGCTGCGTCCGACCCCGAAGGGCATCAACATCCGCAACACCTACGGCGGCGTGCTCGGCGGGCCGATTCGCAAAAACAAGACTTTCTTCTTTGGAAGCTTCGAGGGGTTCCGCCAGGATTCGCCGGCGTCGGCCGTGGAGAGCGTCCCGCCGTCGAGTTGGCGTCTTCAGCCGGACGGCAGCGTGAACTTTTCCGGCTCCGGCGTCACCGTCTATGACCCCTTGACGGTCTTTTGCGCGAAGAAGTCCGCTTCGGGGTGCTCGACGTACGGCCGGAAAGCTTTTCCGAACGATACCATTCCCGCCAGCCGCATCAGCGCCCAAGGCAAAGCCCTGCTGGGCCTCTATCCGCTTCCGAACGCCCCGGGCTCGGTGGACAATTACTTTTCCATCGCGCCGGTCACTTACGGTTACGATCAGTACCTGGGCCGGGTGGACCAGAATTTCTCTCAGAACACGCGCCTGTACGCGGTCTTTGGATACCAGCGAAATATGAATCATAACCCCGGAAACCAGTTCTTCAACCCCGCTCAGACCTCCTCCGAGATCACCGGGATCAATCTGATGGCGATGGCGGACGTGACGCGCACGCTGAGCCCATCGCTGGTGGGCGACTTCAAGCTGTCGTTTGTGCGCGCCACGTCGTTCAGCGCCAAGGGGGTGGCGATCGCGCAGAACCTCACCGCCAGCAAGCTGGGGCTGAGCATGCCCGACATCCCGACCACCACGTATTTGAATATCGCTCCGGCCGTCAGCATCAGCGGCTTTGAGGGGCTCATCAACAACACGCAAAATGGGAGTGCGAATAATTACTGGAACTTTGCCACCACCTTCGGGCAGGTCAAAGGCCGGAACGTTTTGCACTACGGCGGACTGTTCCGTGACGTGCAAACCGGCGCGGACGGGATTCCGGGCCAACCGAACGGCGCCTTCAGCTTCAACGGCCAGTGGACCCGTGAGAACCCGAAGGCCGGCGCGCTTGAACAGGCCAACGCCCTGGCGGACTTGCTGCTGGGCTACCCGAACAGCGGGTCGGTGAGCTGGAATTCCAATCAGTTTGTCACGTACCACAACTTCGCGTTGTTTGCGCAGGATGATTACCGGCTGCGCCCGAACCTGACGCTCAACCTGGGCCTGCGGTGGGATATCTACAATTCGCCCTCGGAACGCTACAACCGGATCAACGGCGGGTTCTGCTTTAGCTGCGTCAACCCTTACAGCAGCCAGGTGGATTTCGCCACATCGCCGCTCCCTCTTCCTGATCCTTTGACCGGGACGTTGACGTATGCCGGAGTCAATGGGACACCGCGAGCCCCCTTCGCCACTCACTACACTCTCTTCCAGCCGCGCTTCGGGATCGCTTACGCGATCCGGCCGTGGATAGTCTTCCGGGGGGGGTGGGGACTGTTCGATTCCTACGGCTTGAACGCAACGACGAGCTCGGGTTTCGACCAGACGACCTCTTATATCAATTCGCTCAACGGGGGTCTGAACCCGACGAACTATTTTCTTTCTGGCACGCCTTATCCCGACGGGGCGGTGGCGCCGGCGGGGCCGAATCAGCCGCAAGCGGTGGGCGTCACCTATGACAGCCCAGGTCGCCGGCCCTCCCTGAGCGAGCACTGGTCGGCGGGCTTCCAGTGGGAGTTGCCGAAGCAAATCCTGCTGGATACGGAATACGCGGGAAGCCACACGCGCGCGATTGCGGTGTCGCAGAGCTGGGACGTGATCAGCCAAGCGTTGCGCGCGCAGTGCCAGGCCGATCCCTCGGTGTGCGACAATCCCGTGACCAATCCCTTCTACGGCATTGTGCCGCCTCAGTTCTCCCTGGGAGCGAAGCCGACGCTCGAAACCTATCAACTCGAGACGCCTTGGCCGATCTTCCCCAGCGTTAACCAAAGCGACGACCCGCTCGGCTACACGAATTACAACGCCCTCCAGGTGCGGGCGGAGAGAAAGATTCATACCGCCGACTTTGTTTTCAATTACGTCTATTCCAACTGGATGGCCGCCACCAACTATTTGAACAACGGCATCTACCGCGACCCCAATCTCTGGTACGGGCTGGAAGGCAACGATCGGCGGAATTACATTGACGCTGACCTGCTCTGGCCGCTGCCCATCGGCCAGGGAGGCATCCTGGGCCGCCATCTGACCGGCTGGCGCGGTGGGCTGTTGAGCCATTGGATCGTGGACTCGATTCTGACCTATGGCAGCGGATTCCCGGTTTCGATTCCCGCGGTCGATTTTTACGGCCCCGGCTGCACCAGCTATCTTCCCGCCGGCGGACAGACGCGAGCGCACTGGCTCAACAACAACCAGGCTTGCTACCACGCCCTGAGCGAGTGGGAGTCGGTCACCAGCCCCCAGTTCACGGGCTCGTTGCGCGACCCAAGTCAGGCGTTCCTGGATGGAGCGCTGCAAAAGGTTTTCACCCTGCCGAAAGAAGGCTGGAAGATGCAGGTCCGGCTCGAAGGCGTGAATGTGCTGAACCATCCGAACTTCGGCGGGCCGAACACCAACTACACCCAGGCCCCATCCTGCGCGCCTCCCGTCTGCACGGGTTTTGGCACGTTGCCAGCAGAGGAGTCGGGCATTTCGAGAAACATGATTGCTTCCCTCAAGGTTATGTTCTGACGCCGGCACCGGCTCTTGCGCCGCGGCAATCCGCGGACTGCGGCGGCGGATTGCGACGCTGGCTGTAGCGCTGCTCTGCGGGCAGCGCGCGCCGGTCATAGACCGGCGAGGCTGATACACCACCGGCTTGCCAAAACGCACCACGCCCGTGGCGGCGAGAACGATTGAATCGCCGTTCGACGCCATCTGTACCGGCGGCCCCTGACCTCCGGACAGCGATGAGAGCTGGAACTGAACGGAGCGGAGGAACGTCGCCGTTACAGAAAAGAACGTCGCTGTATCTTATAATGCGGAATATTCTGAACTTTTGGCTGGTCTTGAGCATCGTATAAAAGGTGTGCATGAGCGCCGAAGTTTTCAAGCTTCGGCCAAACAGGCGACCATTGAGCGGCCGAGTGAGGCGCGAGGATGAGTTTGATTCGTGAGCAAGACGCGGTGGAAATTCGCCAGAGCCTGCGAGACATGCCCAACCCCGTGCGCCTGATTCATTTCACTCAAGAGTTGAATCTGGAGTATGGCCGCGAGACCCGGGAACTGCTGACGGATTTGGCCGCATTGTCCGACAAGCTAAGCCTTGAGGTTTATGACTTTGTGCTGGACAAGGAGAAGGTGAAGGAATACGGAGTGGACAAGGTTCCGGCTACCATTGTCCGCAACGGGAAAGATTACGGCATCCGATTTTACGGTATTCCCGCCGGTTATGAATTCTCCGCCTTGCTGGCCGCCATTCTGGATGTTTCGCGGGGATCGTCAAGCCTCGGCGAAGAGACCAAGGAAAAACTTCACACTCTCAGCGTGCCCGTGCGCCTGGAGGTTCTGGTAACGCCAACCTGACCGCACTGCCCCAAGGCCGTGCGCCTGGCTCATCAATTCGCTTTGGAAAGCGAGCAAATTACCGCCGACTGCGTCGAAGCCACTGAGTTCCCTGACCTGGCGACGGAATATCAAGTTTACGCCGTGCCCCGAACCGTGTTGAACGGCCGGCATTTCATCGAAGGGGCCCTGCCCGAGCAGCAATTTCTCGACGCGGTTTTGCAGGCGATTACAGAATAAAGTGACGGCCTTTGCTGTAGCGTGTCCCCATCAGCGGCTGTAGCGGCGCTAGAGGGAAAAGCGGTCACTATGGTTGCCACGGTCATTGATACTGAAGAACGGAGTGCACGTCGAATGCTGAGAGCTTTTGGCGGCCGTTAAGGAAGTTCAGCTCGATCAGAAAGCCCAACCCTACCACCTTCCCTCCGAGCGACTCCACCATCCGAGCGACAGCCGCTGCCGTGCCGCCGGTGGCCAACAGGTCGTCAATGATGAGGACGTTCTGGCCCTGCTCAACCGCGTCCTTGTGCATCTCAAGCGCGTCCGTCCCGTACTCCAGCGCGTACTCGACGCGCGCCTTTTCAGCCGGCAGCTTGTTGGGCTTGCGAACAGGAACGAAGCCGGCATTCAAGCGATAGGCTACCATCGGCGCGAAGATAAAACCTCGCGCCTCGATGCCCACCACCCGATGCACCGCCTTGCCCACGTAGTGGTTCGCCAGCAGATCAACCGCCCAGTGCAATCCGACGGGCTCTTTGAGCAGGGTCGTGATGTCGTAAAACAGAATTCCTCTTTTCGGAAAGTCCGGCACCTCTCGGATAAACCGCTTCAGGTCTTCCATGAAGCCTCCCATCGGAAAGTTTGCTCCCATGACGCCAAAAGCCCATCATGCTTAAGGGCGAGGCTGCATCGCCCAACGAAGTTTAACCCGACGCCCGGCAGCGCCACGGCTCGATCTTCGCCCTCACTCAATCATAAAGTCCTTGGTGTGCTTCGCCAACGGCTCATCGGTCGCGAAAAGCTTGGTGACGCGCGCGCTGGCCGGGCCTTGCGCCAGCAGGTGTTGAAACTCATCCAGGGCGGTCGGCTCGCCGATGGCGTAAGCTTCCACTGTCCCATCCCAGTTGTTCTTGACGTAGCCGACCAGCCCCAGCCGGTTCGCCACGCGCGCGGCGAAATAGCGAAAACCCACGCCCTGAACTCGCCCGAAAATAATGAATTTTTTCGCGACTTTCACTGGCCGTCTGTCGCCCTTCACCCCACAGAACCAGCACCGATGCCTACGAATGGTGAACCGGCCTGATTCATGCCCTCATCCTCGCACGCCGCCCGCGAGCTTCCCGAAAGGTTCGCCATTTCCGCGCCATCCCACAACCCAGTGATTATATCGGGCAGCCGCAAACCCGACAACCCAAGCCTACGGCCGCGCGGAGAGCACTGCAAAAAACCGCTGAACCTGGTTGCTACGGCGGCTCGCGCCCCAACCGCCCGCCGGAAACGGCGCTTTCTGATAGAATTTTAAGTTTATGACCTACGAATCGCGGCAACTCACGCTTCTCATTCTTTTCCGAACCTCCCGCAGTATTGCCGCCGGCATGATTATGCTGGCTTTTCCCTACCTAGTTCTGAACTTGCTTCATTACGGGCCCGTCAAGCTCGGACTGATTTATTCCGTCGCGGCAGTTGCCACGGCCATGCTGGGTTTGCTTTTTGGCTTTCTGGCGGATACCTG
>JAJYNF010000180.1 GCA_021786455.1 Acidobacteriota bacterium | reverse complement strand
TCGCGTTCCACGTGGGGTTGCCGTCCCAAACGTTAGCGTAGTTTTTCCTGAACATTTCCGGTTTGATGGCCCGATCAGTCGCCGCCAAAACTTCCCGCTGAGACGGCCAAATGTCGCGGAGGTATACTGGCTGTCCATTCGGGTCTTTGCCCAGCGGCTCGCGGTCGAGGTCAATATCCACTGTGCCAGCCAATGCAAAGGCCACTACGAGCGGTGGCGAGGCCAGATAATTGGCCCTGACGAGGGGATGAATGCGGCCTTCAAAGTTTCGATTTCCTGAGAGCACGGCCGCCGTGACCAACTGGTTTTCTGTGACGGCTTTGGCGATCTCGCCGGGCAATGGGCCACTGTTGCCAATGCAAGTCGTGCAGCCATAGCCGACCAGGTTGAACCCGAGGGCTTCGAGCGATTCCAACACGCCTGCTTCCCGCAGGTATTCTGTAACCACTTTGGACCCCGGGGCCAAGCTAGTCTTGACATAGGGCGGCACGCGTAGGCCACGTTCGGCGGCCTTTTTGGCCAGTAATCCAGCGCCTAACATCACTGACGGGTTGGAGGTGTTAGTGCAAGACGTAATGGCAGCAATGACGACCGCGCCGTGCGTCATGCGAACTTCATGGCTGTTCCTTCGCAGAACGGCCGACCGCTCCAGGGCCTCGGCTGAAAGGCCGAAACCGCGCTCTTTTACAGGAAGCACCAGGCTTTCGCGAAAACGCTCTTTGAGCCGTTGGAGCGGGACGCGATCCTGTGGCCGTTTGGGACCGGCCAGGCTCGGCTCAATGGACGTAAGGTCTAGCTCCAGGTTCTCTGAAAATTCCGGAGCCGGTGAATGCTCGGTTCGAAACAGTCCCTGCTCTTTGCAGTATCGCTCGACTCTCGTGACTTCTTCCTCGCTCCGGCCGGTCAAGCGGAGGTACCGGAGCGTTTCCTCATCTACCGGGAAGAAGCCCATGGTCGCCCCATACTCAGGAGCCATGTTGCCGATGGTGGCGCGGTCTGGAAGCGACATCTGGGAAACTCCCGGGCCGTAAAACTCCACAAATTTTTCCACTACGCCATGCTGGCGGAGCATTTCCGTCACACCAAGAACCAGGTCCGTTGCTGTAACTCCTTCACGCAGGTGGCCTTTCAGCTTCACCCCGACGACTTTGGGAATGAGCATTGAGTAGGGCTGGCCGAGCATGGCCGCCTCGGCTTCGATCCCGCCCACGCCCCATCCCAGCACGCCCAGCCCGTTGATCATGGTTGTGTGGGAATCGGTGCCAACGAGGGTATCGGGAAACTCGACCTGCTCACGCGCGACTTCGCGCGCCACCACGACCTTGGAGAGATACTCCAGATTCACCTGGTGAACAATCCCGGTTGCCGGCGGAACGACTTGGAAATTTCTGAATGCCTTCTGCCCCCAGCGTAAAAATTCATAACGCTCCCGGTTTCTATGAAATTCAATCTCCGCGTTGCGCCGGAGCGCGTCGCCGACGCCGAACACGTCCACTTGAACGGAGTGGTCAATTACCAACTCCACCGGAATCAACGGATTGATGAGGGCCGGGTTGCCCCCCAGCCGCGCCATGGCCTCACGCATGGCCGCCAGGTCCACAATCGCGGGAACCCCTGTGAAATCCTGCAAAATTACCCTCGCTGGCATGAAAGGAATTTCTCTTTCGCGCATGCCCTGAGCTTGCCAACCTGCCAGCGCCTCAACGTCTTCTTCTTTCACGCGACGGCCATCGCAATTGCGCAGCAACGCTTCCAGCAGAATCTTGATGGAATAGGGCAGACGAGAGACCGGGCCCACGCCGCCCCTCTCGAGCAGTTCCAGGCGATAAATTGAGGCCGGGCCCGCCTGTGTTTCCATTCGGACCTTTGCCCCAAACGGATTGAAGTCAGGTTTGCTCATCCGCGACGCCTCGACCCTTCATGATAATACACATTTCGCGGCTGCGGGGCGGTACATGCATCCCGATATTCTTTGCCGGGATGTGTGCGGCCCTCGGGCTTACAATCCCTCCATGCCCCGGCAGCGGTATCCTTACGGCTTGAACCCCCTGCGCTTTATCACTGCGAGCACTTGCCGCCGCGCGCGCTTGCTGGTGTCGCCGACCCTCGATTCGAGCTTCGGCGAGGTAACCCTGGGCGCGGGGACAACCGGCTCGGACACGTGTTACGCTCTCAGCGAGAGCAGCCAAAACGCCTCGCGGTATTTCAGCGGACATGCCTTCTAGTGGAGCTGTCGGGCGCGGCCCTGGCTGGATGTAAATAGCGCGCGCCCCCGGGGCACCCCACGCTCCTTCGCAACTCTCCACGGAGAGAGAGGCCCGGAACCATCAGATTCCGGGCCTTTGTAGCGGGACAGTCTTGAGGATGTTCGAGGTGCTATCCGCTGATGTAGTTCTCGAGGCCTGCTTTGTTCTGAATGACCAGAGTGGCGCCGCGCAACGATGCCAAATGGTGCGCCCGAAATTCGCCCAGGATGCGGGTGACGGTTTCGCGCGAGGTGCCAATAAACTGGGCAATTTCCTCGTGCGTCAGGCCAAGCTTAACGCGAGTGCCTTGGGGAGAAGGTTCTCCGTCTTCTGACCAGTCCAACAGCAACCGGGCAAGCTTTTCCGGGGCCGAACTGGCCAGGCCGAGCGTGCGTAACTGTTCCGTCACCGAACTGTAGTCTAAGCTGAGATTTTCTGCCGCGCGCACGCCGGCTTCTCCGTGCACCCTCAGCAGCCGCAGGAAGTCGTCGCGGCCGACGAAGTTGACCTGGCAAGGATGAAGAGCTTCCGCGGTGACTTCGTAGGGCTGGCCCGTAACCACAGCGCCGAGGCCCAAAACCTCGCCTGGCCGAGCGATTCGCAGGATCAATGTCTTTCCTTCACTTGAGCTGGTCGAGAGCTTTACTCGGCCCTGGCACAGCACGAAAACCCCTCGAGGGGTTTGCCCCTCCACAAAGAGCACTGCACCCTCCGGGTAACTGTTAGTAAACTTAACAGCCTCCAGGTCGCGCAGAGCGTTCTGTCCCAGTTTGCAGAAAAATCTTTCACCTCGAGCCCGGCACGTCTGACAGCTCTCAATGAGTTCCAAACCGTAAGGTGACCGCATATCACTCCCCCCTTTTCTTGAAATTTTCAAACCCTCTGATCGCTTCGGCGACGATGTATTTGGTCATGGGCGCCTCGACAATGAACGCCGCGCCCCCGTCGTGCATCCGACCCAGCAGCTCTTTCCCGTCTGAGTCAACGGTTGATACAGAGCGTAAGTCCACTTCCAGCCATCCGCGGGTTTTCGTAACTGACTTCCAAACACTTTCGAGCTCCTTGACCCAAGGCCCGACCAGCCTTCCCTCAAGCTTGATCTTTGTTCCCTCAGCGGATGCGTCAGTGGTAATTTTTAACAATAGCAACCTTTCTCAACGCCCCGCGCCTCCGCATAACCAACCTCAAGCATCTCGCTATCCAAACCAGACAAGAACTCGAATACACATTTTAACTGCCTTAGCATGAGTAAGATAGATTGTGTTCCGATACGGTATGCACTGCCGAGTCTGAGTTTGCAGCCTGTGGCTGACTGACGACATAACGTCGTTGACGGCCTGTCGTCAGATGTCTTCGCGGCGGATACCCAGTTTTCGCATTTTGGAGTTGAGCGTCGTGCGTTTGAGCCCCAGGCGTGCCGCGGCGCCATTGGGTCCGCTGATTACGCCCCGAGTTTCGCGGAGGATTCGGAGAATGTGCTCGCGCTCGGCTACTTCAAGGGACGTAGCTTCAGGAGCGGATGGGGCGTGGGATTGGAGTTCGGCCAGGGGAGCGCGGAGCGTACTCCCGGTTGAAAGGATGACGGCACGCTCAATAAAGTTCTCAAGCTCGCGAATATTGCCCGGCCAGTGCCAGCGTGTTAGGGCGGCCATGGTTTCAGGAGGGATATCCGTGATCTTCCGGTTCATGCGCTGGGAATGTTTCTGAGTGAAGTAACGCACGAGAATGGGGATATCCTCTTGGCGCTCTTTCAACGGTGGCACCAAAATTGGGAAAACTCTCAGGCGGTAGTAAAGGTCGCTACGGAACTCGCCCGTTTTGACCATCTGCTCGAGGTTGCGGTTGGTGGCAGCGATTAAACGGACGTCCACTTGAATGGAGCGAGTGCTGCCGAGCCGCTCGATTTCCTTTTCCTGGAGGGCGCGCAGGAGCTTGGGTTGTAGTTCCAAGGGGAGATCGCCCACTTCGTCGAGGAAAAGCGTTCCCTGGTCAGCCAATTCCATGCGGCCAATTTTCTGAGTGATAGCGCCCGTGAAAGCCCCTCGTTCATGGCCGAACAATTCGCTTTCCAGCAGGCCGGCAGGGATTGCCGCGCAACTCACCTTGACGAAGGTACGGTCTTTTCTCGGGCTCAAGCGGTGGATGGCGCGGGCAATGAGTTCCTTGCCGGTTCCTGTCTCGCCCAGAACGAGCACCGTGGCCTCAGTCTTCGCCACGGTTTCCGCCTGCTTGAGCACGCGGCGCAGGCTGGGGCTTTCGCCGACAATTTCCTCGAAGTTGTACTCGGTCCGCAGCTCGTCCTCGAGATACATTTTCTCATCCGCTAATCGGTCCCTGAGACGAGCGATGTGCTGGAAGGCCAGGGCATTATCAATGGCTAGAGCAATTTGGTTTGCTAATTGGGACAGTAGATGGCACGTCTCCTGATCGAAAGCATTCGGTTGACGTCTGGCCAGGTTGAGGGTCCCCAGCACGCGCTCCCGGCTGACCAGCGGCAACCAGCAAGCCGATTGCATTCCCCGGGCGATGAGATGGGAAATCAAGCCTGAGTGGAAACCCGAATCCGCGAGGCGGTCCAGGGTCAGCACCTTTTGCGACGTCAGTGCCCACCCTTCCGGCGAACCGCTGCGCTCAATGACCAATGGGTTGCGCGGGGCCTCGCTTTCAGTTGGATTGTCCAGCGGTTGAACGTAGATTAGGCCGGTAGAGGCGTCGAGCAGTGCTAAGCTGGCGTAGTCGCATGGGAAAATGCGCCGCAGGCTGGAAGAAATCGCTTCCAATAGCTGGTGAATATCCACCTTGGAGATCAGGACATTGGAGAATTCCAGCAACAAGGCTTCAAGGGCTTGCTTGCGCGCCGTGAAGTCACGGGCAACCTTGGAATAATAGCGGACGGCTCCGGAGCTGTCCCGAATCACCGCGGTCACCACGTTGGCCCAGAACCTTGTTCCATCCCTTCGCAAGCGCCAGCCTTCGTCTTCCGTGCGGCCCAAAGCCGCGGCCCGGCGCATCTCAGATTCCGGAAGACCGCGTTGAACATCCTCCGGCGTAAACAAAATCGAACAATGTTTGCCCAGTACCTCCTCGGCGCGGAAGCCGTTGGTCTTTTCGGCCCCCGGACCCCAATTGATAATGCGGCCTTCGGCGTCCATCATGAAGATGGCGTAATCCTGGATGCTTTCAACCAACAGGCGTAACTGTTCCTCTCGCAGACGCAACTCTTCCTCGTACTTTTTACGGTCGGTGACGTCCCGAATGACGCTGATGGTGGCGTGGCCGGTTCCGTCGGCGAGCGGGCTGAGCAGGATATCCACCGGGAGTTCGCTTCCGTCCTTGCGCCGCGCTCGAAGCTCCAAGCCGGTGCCCAACGGGCGCGGCCGCGGGCTTGACTCATAGCTCTTGCGATGGCGAGCGTGAGCCGTGCGCGACCGCTCAGGAACGAGAAGTTCAATCGGCTGGCCCAAAAGCTCGTCCCGGCAGTAGCCGAAGAGCCGTTCGGCTTGGGTGTTGAGTCCTAAAATTTTTCCTTCCCCATCGGTGAGAAGGATGGCGTCGGGGAGGGACTCGAACAGTTGTTCGAAGTTGAATCGCTCCATCATGCGCGTGCCCGTCATTCCAGGCTGCTCCCAGGTGTCGAACGGTTTTTGCCCAGTTTCCTAGGTCAGCATATCACGCGGCTGGATGTTGTGCAGCGCGGGGGCGAGCTCTTAATTTGAATTCCGGCGCGTGGCGCGTCCATCCTGGCCGTACCCGTCGAGCGCCTCGCGGGCGAGGACACCCGTGCCACAATCCAAACCGGGATACCACCGCCCGCTTCGAGAGCGGGCGTTCCAGTTTTCAGAAATCTTCCCTGCAACCTGAACGCCGGGGCAAGCAAATTCGAGGCGGGAACCGCCGACGGGATTTTCGCTCAGGGCTGTTGGGCTTGGGCGCGGCTTTTTCCCTTGAAGACGACGCGCAGTGAAATGATTTTGGGCTTGCCGGTAACGGAATTCTCCGTGATGGTTTGGAGTTCCCCGACCAGCTCGAGGTAATCGGCGTCGCCGGGCGATTTGCCCTTGCCGCGGCGGACGGTCCCGGAGAAGCGGTAGTACTTCTCGTGAATCCTTTGGGTCCGGAACTCGACCTGGTTGCCGCGCCGCGAGCCGATGGTAATGTTGTAGCTAAAGATGGTGTCGGAGGCGTGACTGCCCTGCCAGACATCAATGTAGCCTTTGAGCAGCGTGTCTTCTTGAAGGATCGCAAGAGTATTTTGGGAGTTGAGAAAATCATATCGGCCGGTCATGTCCGGCACGGACACGGAGGAGTTTTGCGCGAAAACGGGCACGCCCGGGAGCAGCATCGCGCAAGCCAGCGCGGCGAAAAGGACGGATGAGCCAAGCGGGTTCCGGACGCGGGGCGCAAAAAAAGGGTTCGGGCTTTCTGAGAAGCGCGCTGAGGCGGGCGCGCCGGTTCGCGGAGATCGGGCTGGGTTGGCCGCGGCTGCCATCGCAAGAGGGGCCGGTTCCCCTCAGACGTATTTTACCACCGGGACTTCGAGCGCGGCGCGCTGGGGTAGCAGCCGAGGACCCGAAGGAAATGGGTCACCTCGCGCAAATGCGAGAGCGCGTTGCGAACAGCGGCTTGGCGCAGGTTGCCCATGAAGTCCAGGTAAAAGAAATATTCCCAGGGGCGCCCGCGCAGGGGGCGCGACTCCATTTTGCTCAAGTCAAGGTCGCGCAGGGCGAAGACGCTGAGACATTTGAAGAGGGCGCCGGGAACGTTGCGGGTGGAAAAAACGATGGAAACCTTGTTCGCCGTTTTGGAAGTGGCGGCGGCGCGAGAGAGCAAAAGGAAGCGGGTGAAATTCTGCGGATGATCCTCGAGGTGCGCGAGCAGGACGCGCGCGCCATAGGCGTCGGCAGCCACGCGGCTGGCAATGGCGGCAGCGCCGGGCAGTCGCCGCTCGGCCAACATCTTGACGCTGCCGGCCGTGTCGTAAAAAGGGACGCGCTCCAGGCGCGGATGACGGGAAAAAAAACGGGCGCATTGCGCGAGCGCCACGGGATGCGAATACACCTGGCGCAGATTGCGCCGCGTGGTTTCAGGAAAAGCGATCAAGTTGTGAACGACGCGGAGGTTGACCTCGCCGACTATATGGAGGTGATTTTTTAGCAGCAGGTCGTAGTTTTCATACACCGAGCCGGCGAGCGTGTTTTCGATGGGGACCAGGCAGTGGGTGGCCTTGCCGGTGGCGGCGCTGCGGAAGGCGTCGGCGAAGCTCTCGCAGGCCAGAACACGAATGCCACGGCCGAGCAATTGATAAGCCGCTTCCTCGCTGAACGCCCCGCGCTCTCCCTGAAAAGCGATGATGGGCTTGGCCATGATTGACTCTCCGTGGAACAGACGAGCGACCCCGGCTCAGGCCGCATCCGCCGGCCCGCGACGGCTCAACGCGGCGGGTCGAGCCAAGGATTCGGTCAATTCGCTCCCCAGCAGCCCGCGAAGGAAAAAATCCGCCGTGGTTCGTTCGAGCTCAGGCTGAGAGAGCGGGCCGTCGGGACGATACCATTGGTAAAGCCAGTTGACGAGGCCCAGCAGATAAAACGCGGCCAGCGTCGGCGAAACCAAGGGTGGGCGGCCCGATTGCTCCTGCACCTGGGCAATCAGATTTTTCAAGTAAGCGACGTAGGCGCGCTTGCGACGGTTGATCCGCTCCCGCAACTCGCCCTTGAGCGAACGATTCTCATGCAGAATGACGGTGATTTCCTGATCGCGGGCGCGCACGATCAGATCAATGTGGCCGATGATGGTTTGGCGGAGTTTCTCGCGCGGGTCCTGAAGATCGCGCACGCGGGCGAGCACCGTCTCATCCAGAATGTCCATGCCGTAATTCATGATCTCGAACAGTAAGTTGTCTTTGCTGCCCACGTGATGGTAAAGGCCCGCCTTGGTCAAGCCCACCGCATGGGCAATGTCCTGCATGGAGGCGCCATCGTAGCCTTTCTCATAGAACACCCGAGCCGCCACGCGGCAGATTTCCCGAAGCTTGGCTTTCGAATCGGCAGAATGGCTCATCAAAGGCCGCCCGCGAATTTACCCCACGCGCCGGCTCGATACTCTTTCGCTCGCCGGGCACCAGCAGGCCGGTGCAATAAGCCTTCAGCGGCTCCTCCCGGTCTCGATGCCCTGCGCCTGGCGCCATCAGGTCGGCGCTCATGAAATGAGGATATCACATTGATAACACAGTAGTACGAGGAAAGCGTTGAGGCAAATTCCTAATCGTAGATGGTCTGAAGCGAACGGATCTCGAATTCGCGCTTTCCATTCGGCGTGGTTATGGTCACCACGTCACCAACCTTTTTCCCCATCAACCCTCGCCCAATGGGCGAGGTCGTAGAGATCAGGCCCTTGCCGACGTCGCTTTCTTCACTGGTGACAAGTTTGTATTCAATCTCAAAGCCGCGGTCCACATCGTAGAGGGTAACCTTGGAGCCGAAGGCGACCCGATCCTTGGGGATGTTGTTGAGGTTAATGAGTGACAGCTCCGCCAGGCGTTTCTTGAGCTGAGCCAGCCGCGCGCCCACGTAATCCTGTCGCTGCTTCGCCATGATGTATTCGGCGTTCTCGCTTAGGTCACCGAGCGCACGGGCGCGTTTGAGCTCATTGGGGAGCTCATGGCTGAGTTCGTGCTCAAGCGCCTGGATTTCCTCTTGAAGCTTCTCAACTATGGGAGATGGCATCACTTCTTCCCTGGTGTTTTCGACGCGATGGAAGATTATAAAATAACTGCTCGGCGCTCGCAACCGGCGAAGAATCCGGGTGGTATCCAGATTTGGATTCCAGCGCGCGGCGCGGCCATCGTGGCCGTGCCCGTCGAGCGCCTCACGGGCGAGGACGCCCGTGCCACAATTCAATCTGAGGCGCTGCCGGTGACGGGGATCAGCGGCAGGGATTGCTTGCGCCAATGAACCAATGGTTTTAGAATCAACGCGGAAGTGCATGTGGGCTGGTGTCCGCCCAGGACTTCAAATCCTGTGAGTCTCGCTCTGCGGGACTGGTCGGTTCGATTCCGACTCACTTCCGCCAGTTCATTGAGTTCGCCGGACGGCGATGCGTATTCGGGGCGCTCCTCGGCAAAGCCAGCATGAGCCCTACCCGCCCTCGAAAGCCGAAAGCGCTTCGAGCCACAAAGGAAGTCAAACGGCTGGCGCGAGAGCGCGTAGGGATGCCTCCAGCCGTCCGGCGAGAAGGCGCGCGCACAGATAAACCCGAAAAGCACAAGAAGAAAATTTGGGAAGAGATGGCGGAATAGGTTCCGTTCGCCCGAACACCTGCAGTTGACCTTCAACCCACGTCTCATCGTCCGCATGGTTTTGCCTGGAGCCATCACGGTCCTGAGCCTGGAGCTTTTTATGCGGGCGTAGGTTAAGATGAAGGTGTGCGCCGGGCGGGGGAATTGGCTTGCCGGATGCCCGGCGATGCAGTGGCGGGCCGCCAGGCTTCACGACGCCGGGTTCTGCGCGAGATCGTGGAGAAACTTTTGTCCGAGGTGCGAGAATGCAGGCATGAGGGGGTAGCCCCAGCCTCACGCGGATTGTTTTTAAAATTTCGGCCTTGAATAATTTTTATTGATGCCTCCTGGGAATCTTTTTCATCACCAGCAGGAAAGGGGTGTATGTAGAAATTCTAAGCAGAGCGGGCAGCGGAGTACGGAAAAAGTCGTACTCTCGCGTGACCTCACCTTTTGCCGATGATAGACACCAAAGTTGGTAGCCGCGACGGTATTTTCTCCGTCGCGGGCTTTTCGTCCCAGGAGGTGTTAACGGGGCGATGCGCGCTGGTGTAGAATATGCCCGCTACGCCGATGCCCGAAATCAACGAATGGACTTTCACGGCGGACGTTTGCAAGACGATCCAGGGCATTCTTACGAGCAACCCCGCCTTGCCCTTCTCTGGAGCCAAGGTGGAGGAGCGAGCGGGCGCGGGCCGCAAGCGCCGCGACCTGACGCTCTACGACCGTGACGGCCGGCCCGTCCTCACCGGCGAAATCAAGCTTCCCGACCGTCCCGACGGGCAGAGCCCTTACGCCACCCCGCTGCTCGAAGACGCTCACGACAAGGCCAACGCTCGGGGCGTCGAGTATTTCTTCACCTGGAACGTCAACCGCTTCGTCCTGTGGAAGACGTTCGAGGCCCGAAAGTCCATCGCTGAGCGCGACCTGGAGCACTTCAACGTCACCTCAATTACCCACAGCGGCGAGCTCCTCACCCCCCAGGTCCAAACCGAGATTTACGGCTTCCTCACGCAATTTCTTGCCCGCTACGCGCGCATCCTCGAAGGCACGGAGCCGATCCGCTCCAAGCCCCTCGATGAGAAATTCATTCGGGTCTTGGAATCCGCCCTGGAACTTCCCGCCCTGCAAACCCGCGCCGCCATCGCCGCGCGTTACTCCAAGGATCGCAAATTCGCCCGCGACCTCGACGCCTGGATGCGCGATTCCCAGGGCTGGACTCTCTCGACCGAGCCCAAAACCCTGCGGGACAACCAAGACCGCGCGGCGAAATTCAGTTGTTATGTTTTGGTCAACAAAATCGTTTTCCAACAGGCTCTCCGCCGTCGGTTCCCTTCGCTGCGCAAAATCCGTGTTCCCGAAACCGTCAAGACGGCGGACAAGCTGCGCCAGTTTTTCCAATTCGTTTTCGACGACGCCAAGCGGGTTTCTCGCGACTATGAGACGGTTTTTGATGGCGACTTCGGTGATTCGTTGCCCTTCCTTGAGGACAGGGTGGTCCCCAGTTGGCGTGAATTCTTGCGCGAAATTGAGGGATTCGACTTTGGCAAGATCGAATACGACATCCTCGGCCAGATTTTCGAGCGCCTCATCAGCCCGGAAGAGCGTCATCGTTACGGCCAGCATTACACGCGTAGCGAAATTGTGGACCTCATCAACGCCTTCTCGATTCGCGAACCGGAAGCAACCGTTCTCGACCCAGCCTGCGGCGGGGGAACGTTTCTTGTCCGCGCCTACGCCTTGAAGCTCGAGCTTTCCGGCGGCGCGCTCGCCCATGTTGACCTTTTGCAGCAGATCAAGGG
>JAJYNF010000131.1 GCA_021786455.1 Acidobacteriota bacterium | reverse complement strand
TTGGCGTATTACCTTTCGCTGATTTTCAGTTGAATACTGCTGGTGTTCAGTGGACATTCGGACGTATTCCACGACCGGAATCGGTTCAGGATCGTGCTGGGGTGCTGGCAGCTTAGCTATGTCATCCATCTGGCTGCACCATTCGGCGTAACGGAAATGAATGCAAGCCGAAGGCTAATGGAAGCTCGCAAAGGGCGTCAATATATCGGAGTGATCTGCCGACCCGAAAGGACTTGCGTCGCGCCTGTTTTCACCCTGACCGGCTAGACGTGTGACACGTCCGTATTTGCACTAAGTTGCGACCGTCGCCAATGCCGTTCCCTCTTCAGGACGCGCTCCAGAGCGCACCGGCAACCCTCCGAGCAGAAACGCTGTAATGGCGATCTCCGGCTGCGGAGGAACCTTTCGTAGCAGCCGGGCCGGTCGCACGAGCCGTCAAAAATAGCGTTTGTAGTGATTACCCTCGCACCGCCGGCGATACGGTCGATCGCCGCTTTGTTTCTTTTCCTTATCCGCTCCCTATGGCGCCGGGATTGGGCGTTTCGTTTCGCCTTGCCGAGATGTGTCCCGCGATATTTTTGCTGAGCTTTCCACCGGGACCACCTCCGCGCTGCTTTTTGGCACGTCTCACTGCAATACCTTTGCGAGCCCTGATAGGGGTGAAAGCGCTCCTCGCAGCCCTTTAGTAGGCATAGTCGCGCACGCGGCCAGCGGCATGGGCCTGCGCATCGGGGCCGCCGATCATGCTCCTGATTGTCAGGTAGGTCTATATGAACGCCAGGAGGGTCCAAAGGCTGCGGGACCTCCCTGGCCCTACGAAGTGCCCTGTGGCCTAAAGACGTGAGCGGACTGCCGGGCACCCTTCATGTAGAGGATCGTCTGTAGCACTATCGTGTGCTCGACTGTACAAACAATGCGTGCCAAAGGCAACCCGATTCTCCCGGCGGACATTCGGTCGCGCAATTCGACGCGCCCGCGAGCAGGTCGGACTTTCGCAAGAAGAATTCGCCGACCGCGCCGGAATTCACCGCACCTATGTGAGCAGCATCGAACTGGGGAAGGTCAGCGTAGGAATTGAGGTCGCCAATCAACTCGCTGTCGCTCTCGACAGAAGATTGAGCGAGATTGTCAAAGAAGCAGAATGAAAATGTCAGGCGCGCCAGTGGCCGTGAGGTTGGTGAAGTGATTGAGCCGGCGAATCTATTGGGAAACCCCGCACGGCTCCGCTGCCCTTGCCATCGAAGCGCTTCTTGCGATGGCAACGTCTTGCCTCAGAGTGATGGCGAGCGGGCCGGCCACCCGCCCGTCCAGCGCGGAGACGGTTCGGCCCGCCGGGTGAGGTCAAACTGAGGGTTCGGGTCCGCTTGCGGCGGGCTGATGCGCTTTCCGCACTAGGTCGTTACATTCAGCACTGGAACGACGGTCAACGCGTGAACGAACGCTCCACGCGACGAATCTTCCACCGACATGATTCTGCGCGCAGGCTATCCAAATGAATGAAACTTGCCACAAAAGCAGGGGCGGGCCAACCCCTGGCTGGCCCGCCGTCCATTTACATCCACCCGTTTTGCACCCGCCAACCGCACAACAATAGCCACCTGGAAGTATGATATCCTTATGGGGAACACTCCCGAATTCAGGAGGGACGCCTCTAATGAAACAATCGAAACGCTCCATTGGCATGGATGCTCGACCCACACTCAGCATGACTCCTAATCCTATAAAGGAAACATGGGCTAATACCGGGAGTCGGTCAGGCCTTTGCATCGAATCCTTACATGGAGGACGGCGGCCCTTAGCCATGAGTATGGCCAGTGCCAATGGCATCAAACAAAGTAAGACAGGCGACAACCTGCAAAAAGGGCGACAACCCCTGACAATGGTTCGGACGCCAAAGCCGGCTGATCAAAAATCGTCAGCAGCCACTACTGACCAGAAGAAATAAATCTTGTGACTTCCCGCAATCCTCCGCTCTTGAGGGCTTCACATTATTTGAACGTCGCGGTGTATAATTCTGCGTATTCCGGCCCTGCCGGTACAGGCGAATGAACGCTCGTTCGGGACTAAACGGCGGAACGTTTTTCTATTCATAGACGCGTGTCGCGCAGGGACCCGGTTGGGCCTTCAGGCTGAGAGTGAGCGACCAAAAGGAGCGCAAGCCGGAAATGGAGACGCAAACTGAGGCGAGCTCTCAGTGGGATCTTTATAATGAACATAAAAGGCAGGTCTGGCAGGACATCCAGGCAAGTACTGATAGTTTCGACCAGAGCCTGCTTACGCTTTCCAGTGCTGCGCTCGCACTGTCGCTCGCGTTCATCAAAGACATCGTACCGCTTCAGAAAGCCATCTGGATATGGTCGCTGTTCACGTCGTGGATTTGCTTTTCCGCTTGCGTCTTGGTGACAGTGGCATCTTTCCTAGTGAGTGTTGCCGCACACAACAGGCAGTTGGATTTTCTGTGGCATTATCATATCGAGCGCGATGAAAGCTACTACAATAAGAAGAGCGGGCCGTCAAAGGCCTTGCCGTGGATGACTCGAGTGGCGGGCACACTGTTTCTTGCTGGGTTCCTCTTGACTCTGGTATTCTGTATCGGCAACATTGAAAGGTTAAGGAGATTACCAAGCATGAGCGAACCAAGAACCACCCGCCTTCAAGAAGGACGCGCGCCCATCAACATGACCCCTACTCCAGAACAGCGCGGGAGGCAGCCAGTCGGGATGACACCCGTACCGAAGCCTTCTCCGGCACCACAACAAGCCCAGACGCCTCAACCGCCTCAGAAAAAGTGAGGTTGTTGGCGAATGCCCTTACTTTGGGCAAGGAGCTTTTCTATGCCTAACGTGCTGATCCACAAGGCGAGCGAAATGAAGCCGCAGACGCGGACTGCGCTGGAAGCGGAATTGGGCCGCGCGCTGAAGGACACAGAGGAAGTGAGCATTATGGCGTTCGAGCCTCACGCAGCCCCGACCGGAGAAGCAAGAAGCCAAGCTGCGCGCGGACTCAAAGAGCACTTCAATCGGATAGACCAAAAGACAAAAGACGTACCAGATAGCGAAATGGAAGAGACCCTCGACGAGGCGCTGCGCAGCGTCCGCCCTCGATACCGCGAGCGTGAGTGAAAATTGTTGTTGACACGAACGTGCTGGCTCGCGCCCACCAGCGCGCTCATGGGCCGGCTCGCCGCGCCTTGCTCTATGCAGCGACCGGCATTGATACCATAATCCTCTCTCAATACCTGCTTCAAGAATTGGGCAGGATTCTCACTTACCCGAGGTTGCTCAAGCGTTCAGGACTTGCGGCCGGAGATATCGCAAAATACCTGGAATACTTGGCCCGTGTATCGACGCTCGTTGACCCTGTGCCCGTCCCGAGAAACGTCTTGCGAGACCCAACTGATGAGCCGGTTCTCGGCACCGCACTTGCCGGGAGTGCGGATGTTATCTGCACTTTGGATGCGGACTTTTTCGACGACAAGGTAATCGCGTTTGCGGCGACGAAGAAGATGCGAATCCTGACGGATGTGGAATTCCTCCAGGTGCTCCGCAGTGGCCATTGAACGGCAAATGTTTTTGAAGTCGGCCCAACGTTGGCCCGGCGTTTTTTGAGCCATTTTGCCCGAACGCCGAGGCGCTCCGCAGCCTGTCTTGAATACGCTCGCCACTCGCATTAAACTCTCTCTCGATTGCCTTGCTGTCCCAGGAGAAGAGTTTGCCTGACACCGTCGAAAGCTTCACAGGCCGCATCGAGCGACTCGTAAAGAAATTCAATTCTGACCGAGACCATTATTCGTCGAAGGGCTACCCTGAAGCCCAAGCGCGCCTCGACTTCATCGGCCCATTCTTCAAGGCGCTCGGCTGGGACATTGAAAACGAAGCCGGCCTCCCGCACTTTGAGCGCGAAGTTGTAGTGGAGCACGGTGAGAGCGACATGACCGGGCGTCCCGACTACAGCTTTCGCGTCAACGGCCAGACGAAATTTTTCGTCGAAGCGAAGGCCCCTTCAGAAGGCTTGGACGATCCCCGCCACATCTTGCAGGCAATCGGATACGCCTGGAATACCAAGAGCGTTTTCTTCGTCGTTCTAACCAACTTTGAAGAATTTCGTTTCTACGATGGCTCGCTGACGCCCGACGAGCGGAATCCCGACAAAGGATTGCTCTTCAAGCTCGCCTACGCCGATTACCTGAGTAATTTCCAGAAGCTTTGGGAATTCTCTCGTGAGCGCGTGACGGCGGGGTCGCTCGATGCGATGCTTCCGCGGGACCGCCGCACGGAGCGGCTGCGCATCCCGCCGGATGAGAAATTTCTAGAGGAACTGACCGGCTGGCGCGTAGAACTGGCTCGCGATATTTACAAAAACAATCGCGGCCTGACCGCCCGGCAGTTGAATGAGGTAGTTCAACGGCTGCTTGATCGAATTGTGTTTATCCGGATTGCAGAGGACCGCCGCATTATCGAGCGTTATCAACTCCGCGCTGCTGCCGAAGAGTGGCGCGCGCGCGGCGGCAAGTTCGATATTTTCGACTGGCTGCGCCCGCTCTTCGAGAAGATCAACGACGACTTCAACGGTGAAATCTTCAAGCCCAACGACCTGCTTGAAGAAACCCGGGTTGATTCGGAAGTTCTGGCGAAGATCATCGAGCGGCTTTATCCGCCCAAGAGCCCTTATCGCTTTGATGTGATCGGGGTTGAGCTGCTTGGCTCGATTTACGAACGATATCTGGGTAAGACCATTCGCGTCACACCTAAGCTGGTCCACGTCGAGGATAAGCCGGAGGTTCGCAAGGCTGGCGGCGTCTACTACACGCCAAAATACATCGTGGACTACATCGTGAAAAGCACCGTGGGCAAGGTCATTGAAGGCAAGTCGCCCAAGCAAATCGAGAAAATCCGCATCCTCGACCCTGCTTGCGGGTCGGGGTCATTTCTGATCGGCGCGTTCCAATGCCTGATTGACTACCACGTACGGTATTTGGTCGATCATCCCAAAGAGGCCCACGTCCATCCGCTTTTCCCCGATTTAGTCAAAGGCGAGAACAGCGAGCCTCGGCTTTCAGTAATTCGGAAAGCGAGGATTTTGCGCAACAATCTCTTTGGCGTGGACATTGACCCGCAAGCTGTCGAGATCACCATGATGAGCCTCTACCTGAAGGCTCTGGAAGGCGAGAAGTCGCAACTGCCGCCGAAGCAGCATCTCCTGCCCGAACTCAAGTACAACATCATTTGCGGTAATTCCCTGATCGGCCCCGATGTCTACAAGGATACGCAACTGGGTCTCTTCGGCGACGTAGAGAAGGAACGTATCAACGCCTTCGATTGGAATTCGGAGACGGCGGGCTTCGGGCAAATCATGAACGGCGGTGGGTTCGATTGCGTGATCGGCAACCCGCCTTATATCCGCGTGCAAACGTTACAGGAGTGGGCGCCTTTCGAGGTCGAGTTTTACAAGCGCCGATATAAGGCGGCGAGCTCCGGGAACTACGATATCTATGTGGTATTTGTAGAAAAAGGCCTCAACGTTCTGAACGAAAACGGAAAGCTGGGTTTCATTCTTCCACACAAGTTCTTCAACGCGCATTATGGCGAACCTCTGCGCGGGTTGATCTCCGAGGGCAAGCACCTCTCGCAGATTATTCACTTCGGAGACCAGCAGGTTTTTGAAGGCGCGTCAAACTACACCTGCCTGCTTTTTTTGGACAAGCGCGCGAACGCTAAATTTCATTTCGCCAGGGTTGACGCCTTAGAGGATTGGCTTACCTCGCGCAAGGCGACGCAGGGCACTGTTCCCGCCGCGCGCGCGACCGCTTTAGAGTGGAATTTCGCCGTGGGCGGGGCGGCGGCCCTTCTTGAAAAGCTGTCGAAGATGCCTGTCAAGCTCGAAGACGTAACGAGCCGCATTTTTCAGGGGATAAAGACTGGCGCTGACAAGATATACATTGTCGAGGAACGGGACCGGGGGCGCAGACGCGTCAAAATCTACTCCCGCGAAAAGCAAACAGAATACTGGATGGAGCCCGACTTGTTGCATCCCCTTGTGAAAGGGGGCGACAGCAAACGCTATTCCCTCTCACGTACAAATCGCCTGCTTCTCTTTCCGTACGCTGCCGCAGAAAAGGGGCCGTCTCGACTTCTACCAGCAGATTTCATGAAGCGGAAGTACCGCCTCACATGGAAGTACCTCTGCGAGAACAAACACTACTTAGAGAATCGCGAGGACGGGATAATGGGGGGCCCGGAATGGTACGCCTACACGCGAAACCAGGCTTTGGACGTGATGCCCCTGCGGAAGATATTCACACCTGACATAGCCTCGCGCGCATCCTTCTCCCTCGATCCGTCGGGGGAATTGTTCTTTACGGGCGGTGTTGCAGGTGGATACGGAATCCTCGTTCTTCCCGACTACAGCCGCGAGTACATCCTGGGCCTCTTGAACAGTCGGCTTCTCGAATGGTTTATCCGCCAGACCGCGACACAAATGCGTGGAGGGTACTACAGCTTCGAGTCGCGTTTTATACGCCACCTTCCCATACGAGATATTGATGCCTCCGACCGCAGAGCGAAGGCTCGGCATGACAAGATTGTGACGCTGGTCGGGCGGATGCTGGAACTGAACAAGAAGAAGCACGCTGGCAACCTCGCGCCCTCGGGAATAGATGGCGCGGACCGCGGAATCGCCGCCACCGACGCCGAAATTGACGACTTGGTTTACGAACTTTACGGCATCACGGACGAGGAACGTAAGGTCATCGAGGAGAGGTAGTTATGGCTGAGGTCACCTTTAACATTAGGAGTTTTGCCGTCGCCAGGGTTCGTCTCGACCCGACAGCGGTGTACGGGAGTGAGGTCGCTGGACAGCCCGTGTTGCATCTGCCCCTCAGAGTGCGATTGCGACCCGCGGGCCTTCAACAACAGCCCTTGCATTACGTAATAATCCGCTTTGCAGGGGCAATTTCAAGCCAGCGCTTGCCAGGAGGTGAATTTGCGAGCTTTGAAGCGCGACCGCTGGCTGAAATGTCCAACACATCAGACTATGAAGGACAGATTGAGATATCCGTCTGCCTTGATCGTGCGCGTGTCAAGAGACTTGAGGACGCGCGGGCCGGGGCGGATGCCAACCTGTCGCTCTCGTTTTGGACTCTCGTTTGGCTTTCTACGCAGGTCGGTCCTGGGCAAAGCCCTTTCGAGGTGGCCTACGGCAGTTCTCTTCAAATTGTGGTCCCAAAGTCCCACTGGGCCGAACAGGTCGTCTCGCGGTGGGGCGTGGACGACGTCAAGGTGGTCGAAATAATGTTTCCCAGGTCTCAAGCCGGGGAGAACCTTCGAGCTGCGTACTCTCACGTTGCAAATGCTGAGAAACACTTCGCTAACGGACTGAACAAGGAAACTCTCGCCGAGCTTTACAGCGCCTTTGAAGAAATGGCCAACCGCTCCGGCTTCAAGGAGCCTGACCAGGCCTTTTTCGTTTCGCTGCTGACCGATCTCCACCCGGAGAAGAAAGAGAAGGCGAAGCTGGCGCTCGACAGGCTCTGTGATTTCTTGCATCTCGGCAGACACGAGCCGAAGCAGTCTCCGAGCACGTTTGAAATTTCGCGGAGTGACGCTCGTTTCGCGCTAGTGATGGCCTGCGCGGTGTTCGAGTACATAACTCCAAGGGGCTGAGGAGAGCTGCAACCAGCCCATGGCGGGGCCGACGCCGGAGGTGAACAAGAGAAAGCCCTGCGGCAGGCTCGCGCCGTCCGAAACGGATCAGGTGGACCGCGAAATCGCCGCAACCGATGCCGAGATTGATAATCTGGTTTACGAACTCTACGACATCACCGAGGAGGAGCGAAAGATCATCGAGGGAGAAGGCGGGTAGCGATCCCGTGACGTCCCCGCATAATACTATGGACGTTTCGCTCGTAGTTGCCGGGGCTGCTGCGCTCGCCGCGGCTGTGTCGGCGGCGGCCACAGTCGTCATGGCGCGATTTTCATGGAGGCTCGCCAGGTCAACCGAGGATTACGTGCGTCTCACGCAAGAACAGCTTAAACTGATCAGAGCGCAAGCGGCACCACCGTTGCTACTCGATGTCGCATACATTTCTGGAGCATCCCCGGAGCTCTTGGCGACCTGCCGGCATTCGGGCAATTCGTCCAGCTTGGCGGCAATCCTCAAGGCCGTCCAAGTTCGGATATGCCCCCTCGACAATGGGGAGAGAGACGAGATTGCCGACACGCAGAGACTCAACGATTATCTCTTTAAACCAGGAAAGACGTGGAGCGGACGTGTCGCCAAGGAGATTGCCGCTACAATCGCGGTGTTGCGCGCTCCACGCTCACGGCGTTCTTGGTTTCGGCGGCAATCCGTTGGCCGCTTGAGCGTGACGCTTGAATTCCAACGCGCCGGGCAGAACGGGATCGAGCAAGTCACAAGGGAGTATGACGTGCGGACTGCCTTCTTTCCCGGCCCGATGCTGTACCGCTTGCCATCTGATTGACAGAAGAAATCCGACACGCGGAAATGGCGGCGCTGATAGAGGGGATGGTGAAGTTAAATAGTAGCAAGTAGGCAATACCACCACGGTCGAAAGAGAGCTACCGGGATGTTGACGCCACGTACCTCAACCGTGAGATCTGGCAGCCCCTTCCGAATTTGTCAGTCTTGTTTGCAACCGCTCCTGATTGGTCTGTCCGCTCTGTCATGAAAAATCCACAACGTTCTATCTCTGTGCAACTCGCAAACTCCGATATACCACTTGACATCTTCGCCCGGCTTGAGAAACAAGGCATCAATTATGAGCGAATCAAGATGATCGTTCAGTTTGATCGGCCACAGGACACCCTCCTTTTCGCTCAATGGTTCAAGGGCCGGACGATAAGGGCGGTCCTCCGGCACTTCGACAAATGGAGAGGGTTTCTCAAGCAGGATTTCATTCTTTCTCTTTCATCGGATGTGACGGCGAGGTTATCGCGTTCGACGTCACACGCTTGCGGGGGTGGGTCACGTAAGTGAGGATAATTCCCTCCAACCGATCACACGCCCACCCAGCCGGCGTGACGCCTATAGATTCGGCCATCATGATTGGCGCCATTCTCTGTTCAAGCAAATAGTGTGCCCAAAAAGTCGTCGAGGCCGTGCGTCAGCAGATGCTCTGCAACTGTCCTGCAACCCCGCCGACAGTGGGGATCACGAAGCAGTAGAAGCCCAGCACCCGCGAGACCCAAACCCCAAAGTAAGCCTTTGTTCATGCGCACAGCCTAGCATGGGCCATCTCGCCGGTCAAGAGAAAAGCACAACATTTAGGGGTTAGACGGAGGTCGGCCCAAAATCTAGTGGCCTATCAGCCTTTTCTGCTGGGCGACAACCCAACGACCTGGAGGTTGCATTGAGGGCCACGACCAAAGAGCGATCCAAGGAGAATCGCAAAAGGTCTTGCGCTCGCACAAACAAGTGACCATGTTGTTAGATACGGAGGCAGGACCAACAGTAAGGAGGGCCGTTCATGCGCTACAATGGTTTTGGAACGTTCGAGTTCGTGAACGAAGAAGACGCCGTGCGCTTCCGCGATAATTTCCGAATGAAGGGAAGGGCGGCCTTCACCTTTCGCCCCGTGGGAGCCTGCCGCTTCTAGAGCGTGTGGGTCCGGGCCAATGGACCATCGTTGCTGAACGACTTGCTCCAGGAGTGTGACGAAGGTCGTTAACCCGATTCAATCGCCAACGGCAATGAACCAATTCGATCCTCGGCACCTGACCAACGCCTGCCTTTGAGCTAAATCCGCCGACTGAAATTGTCCAGGGAGCCCCTTGTCAAACAGTTTTCTCACCGGTACTGCGAGCGGGGACGCCCCCGCAATCTTGGCGCATTGGGCTTCTGCATTGTCCGTCTGGCGACGGCCACCCTACAGGTTTTGTGGTTCCCCCGAAAAAATCGAGCGAACTGACGCGATTTTTTCGGGTCCCCCTCCAAGGCAGCGGTGGGGCGCAAGGGCGCCCCCGGCTTTTTTCGCTGCCGTACGAGACGCCGACCTTGAGGCTGGCCGGCATGTCATGCCCAGAAAACTCATGGACGGCGCCGGCAGGAACAGAAACGCTGTAAAAGGCGCCGGTTTCCACAGGCGCCGCTGCAAACGCGCAAAAACGCGGCAGGCGGCCCCAGGATCAACGATCTCGAAACCGCCCGATGCAGTAGTACCCCCTTTTTCGCGCCATTTTGCCTCTATTGAATAGATAGCCTGCGGCCGGCTTCTTTTTCCTGTCCGGCTTTGATTTCTCTCCCTTCTCCTTTTCAACCCGCTTCTTCTCGCGGGCACGGCGAGCTGGGAAAGACGCCTGCGCGCTGGCGGCGCTGCGGGCTTCTGCTTCGGCTGACGCCGCCCTCCGGGTTTGCGGTCCCCCCAAGAAACCAAGCGATAAAGCGAAGTTTCTTGGCTCCCCCGCAAAAAGCAGCCCTTGGCCTGGCGAGCAGGCCCCACTCGCCTTTGGGTGCCCCGCGAGAAGCGGGAGCAGAAAAGGAGAAAAAGAACATGACCGAGGAAATCAAAGCAGGACAAACAAATCAAGAGCCAGCCAAGAAAGTAAGTTCAGGTTCGGCTCAGGATGTCACAGGGGTTGCCCTGAGGGACGCTGTAAGTGAATTGCTCGGGGGCAAGAAAATTCCATCGCTCGACGGTGTACAGATGCAGGCTCTATTGCACTATCTGTTTAACGCAGCAGACCGCCCGCTACGTTTCCAGGTTGCCGAAGCTGTTTACCGCTATGACCACGGCCATCCGAACGCGCAGGACCTCTTTCTTGCTTGCATTCTACCTTCGGCAGAGAAGGCCGCGCGGCGGAAGGCGGAAAAACTGTTTATTCAACCCTCTGATTTGCAGGTTGAATTGATGTACGATGGCGCAGTCAACGCAGCCATTGAGATGTTTCAACTCAACCCTCCGCTGAGCTCTATCCCGAACGCTTTCCGGCGCTACGTGACCCACGGGCTCTCGCGCGGGATGCTACGCAGCTATTTCATGCGAGAAGAAAACAGCAGAATTCGCCCGGCTGGGGATGTCAGGGCCGTTCGCACTCGCAAGACGGTTCTCCCTACCGTGATTGAGAGGGACATCATCGCGCGAGACCTTCTTGAGCAAGTGACCAACTATCCTGACTTGCGCCCTCAGGTTCGGGCAACACTTCAATGCATTGCGGCTCTCGGCCCGGATTTTGCTCTCAAGGAGCACGCATACACCGCATCAGGTGACCCCGACAAGTGGAAGCGCGAAAGAGACCGAAGGCCAATCCTCGACCCTGCCGCAATCGCCGAGGCTAGGGGAATTTCGAAGCGGGATGTACATCACCATCTCCGCGAGGCGAGAGTTATTTTGCGCGAGGTGTTT
>JAJYNF010000138.1 GCA_021786455.1 Acidobacteriota bacterium | reverse complement strand
GGGCTGGCCGCCACCTGCCAGCGCCGAGGATTGGGCTTGGCCGGGGCGAGTTATGGCGGACACGAGTAGAACGACCACACTGGCCGCACGGAACCAACGAGAAATGCCTCTTTTCGCGCGGCCGAATTGCCTTGACCTGGCTTGCATGATTTTCCTCACCTTCTCTCAATGCCGCTCGGGCGCCATGGTCGTAAACAGCGGTTCGGCGTCCCCGATCACTCGCGTAGCAAGCGCAAAGCGCACGATGCGAAGCGTCTCCAGGAGTTTCTCTCGCGGGATTCCCTGAACTTTGGCTTTATTGGCCATGGCCTCAACGCACGCGTGGCTGGAAGCGGCCAGGGCCGCGGCCAGATAGATGAGCGTCCGCGTCTCTTCATCGAGCGCCGGCTTCTCTAGCGGCATGGCGTAGCTCCTTGAGCGCATGTGTTCATAAACCAGGTTCTCGTCAACAGCCGCAGCTTTCTCGATTGCCTCAGGTATCGGGCCCATGCTCTTGCGCATCATCTCGAAGATTTGCGCGACGCTGGGCTTTCCCTCGTCGTTCATTGGAACCTCCATTTGTCGTCCGAATGCTCCTACGAAATTGATTTCGGGCGAGGTGCTCACTTCCTTGTCCGCGCCCTCCAAGGGATTGGCGTTAAACGGGAACTCATTTTGACCCGTCCTTCCGCGCCTCAATGCACTTCCAGTAGTCTTCGAAGGTCGCATTCAATAAATTCGCCAACTTGACTTGCGGGTTTATCGCCCAAACAACGAGAGCGCCAAACACCGCTTGCTGAAACGCAAGACTCATCGTCGCGATGCGCCTGTCGCCTCGAACTTCTCCACTCGCTTGCCCGACTGAGAGAATCTGAGCGAGCAGTTGCCGGCCTTTGTCCATCCCCGTTGCGACCGTCTCTCGGGCAATTTCGTTCCCGAGTACGGCGGCGATGAGCGCCCGCGCCAGATTTGGACTGCCGCCGATTTCCCCTCCAAGGCGCTGAAACGCTCGCCGCAGCACTGGATGCACAGATTTGCCTTTTCGGACCGCCTCCTGCGCCTCCCTCACCTTGGCTAATTGCAGTTCGATGAAATATCCAAAAACCTGCTCCTTGCTGTGAAAGTAATTGAAAAACGTTCCCTTCGCGACGTCGGCAGTCTCGGTAATCTGATCCACGGTCGTGGCGGCTAACCCCCTCTCGCCGAAGAGCTTGAGCGCCGTCCGATAGATGCGCTCCCGCGTCTGAATCTTCTTGCGCTCATAACGGGGAAGTTCCTCGAACCTAGGTGGCCAAGCACGAACTCCGATTGCCTTGAATTGACTATCAGACATTATGGGCTGACTATCAGTCATTACTCGCCTCCAGAGAATACGATGCGGAATCGGGGCAAAGGTTACATGGTTTTATTGCAGCGGACGGGAGAGAACGGACCCCAGCGAACATCGGCATGATAGGTTGTGGTCCGGCTCATTGGCTCACCTCCAGGCAATACGAGGCGTACTCCTGAAGGACCGCTTCGTGATAACTGTCATCGAGGTAAGCCACTGAACGATTTTCCTCTCAACCTCATACATAATCTGCCGATATACCCAGAGATAACAGAGGCGCTCAGGCGAAAAGGGGCGCAGGTCGTGGCGAATAGAGAGATGAAAAGGCTTGGCATCCTCATCGTTGCAGTAGGGATCGGCATGTTGATTTTGTTAAGCGCACTGCTTGCCGATGCCATCCAGATGTTCCGATTTTGGGTCAAGCGCGGGGCCGCAACGGCGGCGCAAGAAGGACCTTACGCCGCGAAGCGGGAGGGGCTGTAGGCGGCAAGCGAGGGGGAGGGCTTGCCCTGCAAGACCCAATCAGCAAGGTACCGAGCCGTCGCCGGGGCGAGCAGGATGCCATTGCGGAAATGGCCTGTGGCGAGAAACAGATTCTCCCAGCTTGCAGGACCGAGGACGGGGCGATGATCGGGCGTATCAGGCCGCAAGCCTGCCCAAGCGGTTCGGAAGCGAGCTTGCTTGAGGAAAGGGGCGAAGCGCATGACGCCTTCGAGAATCGAGCGCAAGCCCTGGGCTGTGGCGCTCGAATCAAAGCCAACGTACTCCGAGGTCGTTCCGGCCAAAAGTCGCCGCCCCGGGCGGGGAACCAGGTAATGCATGCCGGATCGGACGACGAGTGGCAACTCGGAGGCGACTTCAAGCTCTAACATCTGGCCGTGGCAAGGCTCGATGGGGAGCCGGAAGCCGAGATTTTGGGCGAGAGCGCCCGACCAACTCCCCGCGGCCAAAACAAAACAGCCGGCGGAGAGGGTGGAAAGCGGAGGGCTGGAAACGGCCACGCTTTCGACCCGGCTTGTTCGCGCGTTGAAGCCGCTGGCGGATGTGTCGTGCCGGAAAGTCGCCCCAGCGGCTTCCGCCGCCTTCACCAGGGCGCGCGCCAGTTGCTGGCTATCGAGCCAGTGGTCCCCCGGAACAAACACACCTCCCGCCAAGTTGGCGGCGAGGCCTGGAACGCGCCGGCAAAGTTCCGGGCCGCTCAGCCTCTCGATGGGCAAGCCGAGCCGGGTTTGAGCCTGAACTACGTGGTTGAGCTCCTCCCACTGATTTTCGTCGGAGGCAACCAAGAGTGTTCCCTCGCGGTGATAGTCAAGATGTTCGCCGGTGAGGGATTCGATTTCTTCGAGAAAGGAAGGGTAGAGGTCACGGCTGTAGCGGGAGAACTCGAAGAAATCGTCTGGCTCAACCATCTCGCCCTGGGGAGCCAACATGCCTGCGCTGGCGACCGTCGCTTGGCCCGGCGTTGCGGCCGAATCGAGCACGGAAACGCGCAGGCCGGCGCGAGCCAGGCGCAGGGCGATGGAACTGCCAATGATGCCTCCACCAATAATCAGGACGTCGTCGCAAGGCGAATTCGAGCCTGAGTGATGCACGCGCTCTCCTTTCAAAACCTTACAGGCATTCCGGCAAGCCGCCCGAGATGATGGCCCGTGAAGCCCGGCTAAGCCGAGCTGCCGCCCGCCAACTCGCGCACGATGTCTCCAACGAACGTCTTGGCGTCGCCGAAAAGCATGAGCGTTTTATCAAGGTAATACAGTGGATTATCAATTCCGGCAAAACCTGGGCTGAGGCTGCGTTTGATGACCATGACGGTGCGGGCCTTGTCCACGTCGAGGATGGGCATGCCATAGATGGGGCTGCCGGCATCGGTGCGCGCCGCCGGATTGGTAACGTCGTTTGCGCCGATCACGAGAGCCACGTCGGCGTGCGGGAACTCCGGGTTGGCGGCGTCCATGTCCAGCAGCTTATCGTAAGGAATGTCGGCCTCGGCCAACAGCACGTTCATGTGGCCGGGCATGCGGCCAGCGACCGGGTGGATGGCGAACTTCACGTCCACGCCACGTTTGGTCAGGATGTCAAAAAGTTCGCGAACCTTGTGCTGAGCTTGAGCGACAGCCATGCCGTAACCGGGGGCGACGATGACCGAGCTGGCCGCGCTCAGGATGGCGGCAGCATCCTCGGGCGTTGCCGAGCGGACGGTGCGGCCTTGCTCGACGGCGGCGGCCGAGCTTTGCACCTGTCCGAAAGCGCCGAACATCACGTTGGTGAAGGACCGATTCATCGCGCGGCACATGATGACGGAGAGAATAAAGCCGGACGAACCATCCAGCGCTCCGGCTACGATGAGAACTTTGTTGTTCAGCACGAAGCCCAGCAAAGCGGCCGATAATCCGACGTAGGAATTCAACAGGGAAATGACGGTGGGCATGTCCGCGCCGCCAATCGGGGTGACCAATAAGACGCCAAACAACAGCGAAACCACGACGACGAAGGGGAAAAGGTACGCGTCACCGGGATGAAGGATCAGGATGAGGGCCAGAATGACCGCGAGCCCCAGCACCGAGAGACTGACAAAGTTTTGCCCCCGGTAGGTGATGGGGCGCTGCGGGAGCACCTCCTGGAGCTTGCCCGCGGCAATCAAGCTGCCCGTAAAACTCAGGCCGCCGATGATGACCTCCAGTGAAATCTCCGCCATTCCAAATTTGGTGATGTGAGGTTCGCGCACATAATACTCGGAAATGCCGATGAGAGCGGCAGAAAGCGCGCCGAAAGCGTGGCTCAGGGCGGTTCGTTGGGGCACCGCAGTCATCGGAACCAAGCCGAGAGGCATGCCAACGATGGCTCCGATCAATAGCGCGACCAAGATCCACTTGTACGCGACAATTTGCGGGTTGGCCAGCGTGGCAAGAACAGCCACCGCGGCGCCGATCTCTCCGGCGAGCACTCCGCGGCGGGCAGTTGCCGGCGAGCTCAGCCAGCGCAGCGCCAAAATGAACAGCACGATGGCGAGAAGATAAGCGAAATCAATCAGATAGCGAACCGTTAAGAGGCTCATGGTTTTTTCTGCCGACTCAGCTTGAACATGCGCAGCATTCGGTCAGTGATCAAGAAACCACCGACCATGTTGCTGAAGGATGCGGCGACCGCGACGAGGCCCAGGATTGTGGAAAGCGGGGTCTGGGCGCGCCCGGCAATAATGATGGCCGCCACGACGACGACGGCGTCGAGCGCGTTGGTCAGCGCCATCAGCGGCGTGTGCAGGAGGCGTGAGACATGTTTGATGACTTCAAAGCCGATAAAGCCCGCGAGCACAAAAACGTACACGCTGGAGATGAAATGGGAGGGCATCGCTTACTCCTTCATACTTCTTACTAGGCGAACCATGTCCGGTGTCGTGAGCGCGTGGCTCAGCATCGGCCATCACGCGCTTGCCGGTTGCTTGGTGGCCAACGGCGGCATGGCGAAAAATTCTCGCACCCTTGGGTGAACGATTTCACCGCCGCGGGTAACTAAGGTCTCGCGGGTAATTTCGTCCGTCAGATCCATTTCGGGGCGGTCACTCTTAAATACGTGCGTGAGAAACGCGGTAAGATTCCGGGCATACATCTGGCTTGCATGATAAGGTAACGCGCTGGCCAAATTGATGTGGCCGATCACGGTTACGCCGTGTTCGACCACCACTTGACTGGGGCGCGTCAACTCGCAATTGCCACCCCGCTCCGCCGCCAGATCCACAATGACTGAGCCGAGCGCCATGCGTTCGACCATTTCTCGCGTCACCAGGACAGGGGGCTTTCGCCCTGGCACAACGGCGGCCGTGATAACAACGTCGCTTTCGCCGATGGCGCGGCCCAGCAGATCGCGCTGCCGCTGGTAGAAGGTTTCATCTTACGCCCGAGCGTAGCCGCGGGCATCCTGAGCGTCCTGGGCCTCGAGAGGCAACTCAAGGAACCGCCCCCCCAGGCTTTCCACCTGTTCTTTGGCTGCGGGGCGAAGGTCATAAGCCGTGACCACTGCGCCAAGTCGGCGCGCGGTCGCGATGGCCTGCAATCCCGCGACCCCAGCGCCAATAATCAGAATTCGCGCCGGAGTGATCGTGCCGGCCGCGGTGGTCATCATAGGAAAGAGGCGCGGGAGCGTATCCGCAGCCAACAGCACGGCCTTGTAACCGCAAATGGCGGCCATGGTGGAGAGGGCGTCCATGCTTTGGGCCCGGGTAATGCGCGGCATGAGCTCAAAAGAAAATGCGGTGACCCCGGTCGCCGCAATCTGGCTGACGGTCTCGACGGCGCCGAAGGGGCGAAGGAAACCCATCAGCGATTGCCCGGAACGCAGGAGCGGAAGGTCGTCTTGGCCTGTCCGGTCGTTGGAACCGTAGCATAGGACCTGCGCAATGACATCGGCCTCGGCAAAAACAGAGCCACGGTCAGGGAGGAGCCGAGCTCCCTTGGACGCATATTCGGCGTCGGCGTAACCTGCTCCCGTCCCGGCACCCGCTTCCACGACAACCGTAAAGCCCGCCTTAGTGAGCGTGGAAATCACCGCGGGGGTCAATGCCACTCGCCGCTCGCCGGGAAAACTTTCTTTGGGGACTCCGATGACCATGCATCCTCCGCGAGCCAATATCAACCGATGGGAATCATTGACCCGTTGAAGCTAAGGATGTCGCCGTTGTGAGCCAGCGCGGGATGGCCGCTTGGCCCATATTGACTACACGCGCGGCCCTATTGGGCGCCGTCGGCGAAGAAAGAACACCTTGAATGGAAAATCTATCACAAAAAGTCGCAAAGCGGAAGCGCCTGAAGACAGGGTGTGCAACATGGCGGGCGCATTCTTGCGCGCGCTAGAAGAAGACCTGGGCATCACGCCGCACGTGCCCATCACCCGAGAGCGCGTCACGAGTCAATAGCCGGAGCCTGACGCGCGTCGCCTATCGCTCGTCGAGAGCGGGGCCAACGCGCATGACGCGAAATTGCTGGCGGCGACGCTCGACGGAGTGGTGAGCGCGAGACCGGGGGCCACTTGCCGGGCGCCGCAGCATCTCTGTGCCGATGCCGGTTACAAAGGATCATCGGCACAGAAGGCCGCTGAGGCTCGTGGCTATCGGCCCCAGATCAAGCAGCGACGAGAAGAAGTGGAGCTGACAACAGGCAACCGGGCTCGTCGCTGGGTGGTGGAACGGGCTCGCTCTCGGCTGAATCGCTTCCGCAAGCTCCTGGTGAGTTTTGAAAAGACGGAGGACGCCTACGTGGCGCTATTGACCTTGGTCCCAGCCATGATCTGCTGGCATCAGACGATTGCTATTTACGGATAAGCTCTTAATGCAGGCGCATATCCGGTTGAAAATTGCGCCTCGCCTCATTTCCCTCCTCAAGCGGCCCGACCAAGATTTAGGTAAACATCTAACAGGCCCAAGAGTTGATGAGGCAACGTGCCGCTTTCGAAGTAGTCCACTGCTCCGAGCTCCATAGCCTGGACGTAGCAAGACATATTGGCGACGTGGCTGATGACAACCATGGGAGTGGCCAGGTTCAGCTCTCGGGCTCGTTTCAGCACCGCGCAGCCCTCAAAGGCCGGAGTTCCCTGCGCGACAACCACCAAATCGAACGCTTCTCGGCCCAAGCGATCAGCCGCCTCGCGGTACGACCAGCAGGTTTCGATCTTTCCTCCCAGTCCCGCGAGCGTCTTCGCGTAATGGTTCAGCTCCTCCGGGTCCTCGCAAACCAGCAAAATGCGCGGCTCGCGAGCCGATTTTTCAACGGGCCTGATTCCCTGGAGAGCGTCAAGGGTAACTTTCATGGCAAGCTCCTTTCCTTCGGTTCGTCGTCGGATCATTTCGTTTCTTCCGGATCGCTTGTCGGTTGCGATTGGCGCGCCGGCAAAGCCCACCGTGCTGCACCGAAAGAGAGAAGTTGTCTAGATTCGACCTACTCTAAGGAGGCGCAAACGGACTTTAGTTGTCGCCCCTGTGTTGAAGACTGAGAATGGAAAGAAACCTGGCCGGGGTGATTTTGAATCCGCCAGCGTCGTCACTCTGCGGGAGCTATTTCCTTCATTCAGCGTCTCAAGAAGGACATGAACGGAGCGGGGGCGCCGGGCTTCCATCGGCGGTCCAAGCTCGACTCCAAATGAGTCATCGCCCAACGAGGTGGATGCCTTCGCGCGAGCCGCCGCGAGTGTCAACAACGCAACGGCCAGCCCAAGATAGATCAGAAGTCGGCCGACGCCGAACGAGAGATCTGAGATCTCCCCATGAGCTTCTTGACGCGCGGCAGTTCTGGGCCAGAGCAAATTCACGCGAAGCTCCAACATGGGTAACTCAATCGTCCAAGATAAATTTGACGACTGGGGCGGAGGACTTCGGCATAAGAAAATCTCTAATTCCCCCATCGGTTTTTTCGAACTATAATCACTCACCGTGGAGTGGTTGAACTACCATCACCTGCATTACTTTTGGAGGGTCGCTCGCCGCGGCAGCATCCGGCAGGCCGCCGCCGAGCTTCTCCTCTCACCGCCCACCCTGAGCGCGCAAATTGCCTCGCTCGAGGATCACCTGGGCGAGAAGCTCTTCGAGCGTTCCCGAGGCCGTTTGACGTTAACCCATGCCGGCCGAACCGTCTTTACTTATGCGGATGAGATTTTCTCCTTGGGTCAGGAGATGGTTGGCGCTGTCCGCGGGCAGCCCGCCGGACGCCTTCTCCATTTCCGTGTTGGGCTAAGTCCCGCTCTCCCCAAACGAATCGCCTACCGTCTTCTCGAGCCGGCTCTCGACTCAACGCCGCCGATGCGCGTAGTTTGCTCCACGCATCAGCCCTTGAACTTACTTGCCGAGCTTGCTGGCGGAGCTCTGGATTTGGTTCTTTCCGATCTGCCGATGGGTCCGTCGTACAGGGTTCGCGCTTTCAACCATTTGTTGGGCGAGTGTGGAACAGTCTTTTGCGCTCGGGCCGACGTCGCTCGGCGGCTTCGGCGCCGCTTTCCGCAATCCCTTGATGGCGCGCCCGTCCTCTTGCCATCATCAGACTTTCCGCTGCGCCGCGATCTGGAAGAATGGTTCGACGCGGTTCATGTCCATCCCGCCGTCGTTGCAGAGTTCAATGACTTCAGCCTTCTGCGCGTCTTCGCCGAAGCGGGCCGTGGGGCCTTCGCAGCTCCGGCCGCGGTTGAGAAGGAAATGCGCCGCGCCGAACTTCGGGTTCTCGGCCATGCGCCCAAAGTTCGTTCCACCTACTTCGCCATCACCGTCGAAAAGAAAGTAAAGCATCCGGCGGTCGTGGCCATTCTTGAGGCAGCTCGTTCGCGTTCCTTCTGTGGGGGTCCCCTTGGGCCGTCCGCAGATTCGCCTTGACATTAGGGATGACGGCGCGGTAAATTTAGCTAGCGAAGAAAAGGCGAACATGGACGCCATTCCGCCCGCCGCCCAAATCCGCTTCGGTCCCGCCGGATGGTCTTACGACGATTGGAACGGCGTGGTTTATCCCTCGCCCCGCCCGCGCGGTTTCCACGAAGCCGAGTTTCTGTCTGAGTTCTTCGACACCATCGAGCTGAACACCACGTTTTATCAGCCGCCGCGCCCGGAAGTGGTTCGCGGCTGGGCGCGGCGGGTTGAACGCAATCCGAACTTCAAATTCACGGCCAAGCTTTGGCAGCGTTTCACGCACGACCGCGACGCCACGCAGCAGGACGAAAAGACCTTCAAGCGCGCGCTCGAACCGCTCATGGAGACCTCGCGACTGGGGGCGCTCTTGCTTCAATTTCCCTGGTCCTTCAAGAACAACCGCGAGAACCGCGAATACATCGGCGGATTGGTCATCCAGTTCATGGAATATCCGCTGGTGTTGGAAATTCGGCACGCCTCCTGGAACCAGCCCGAGGTTTTTGAGATGCTGCGCGACTTGGGCGTCGGCTTCTGCAACATTGACCAGCCGGTGATTGGCCGCTCGCTCGCGCCCAGCTCTGAGGCGACGGCGCCGGTCGGCTACGTCCGCCTGCATGGCCGCAATTACGAGCGATGGTTTACCGCCGAAGGCCGCCCCGAAGAACGCTACAATTATCTATATAGCCTAGCCGAGCTCGAGCCCTGGGCGACGCGTGTCAAGAGCTTGACTGAATCCACGGCGGCCGTGTACGTCATCACCAACAACCACTTTCGCGGCAAAGGGGTGGCGAACGCGCTCCAGCTCATCACGCTCGTGCGCGGCGGCAAGGTCCCTGTGCCCGAAACCCTGATGCGCGAATATCCCGAACTCTGCGCGATCGCCTCCGAGCCTTCCGCCGCTCCGCCGCCCGAATCGGGCTTCCTTTTTGACGCGCCCGCTACCAAGCCACCGCACGGGTAGCCGCGACGGTGCGGTTTCCGTCGCGGGCATGTGGGGCGAGGCCCAATCATCCACCGTTGTGCGCGAAGAACAAAACGGGGCGCACGGGTAGCCGCGACGGTGCGGTTGCCGTCGCGGGGATGTGGGGCGAGGCCCAATCATCCACCGTTGTGCGCGAAGAACAAAACGGGGCGCACGGGTAGCCGCGACGGTGCAATTTCCGTCGCGGGCTTTGCGAAGAGCCCGCGACACAGAAAGCAGTGTCGCGGCTACCAAAACAGGGCGTATCGGTAGCTGCGACGGTGCAATTCCCGTCGCGGCCTTGCGCGTCGCGTCGTGCTGGAATTACAATTTACCGCAAGAAGTCGTCGCGGGCAGGTCACGGAGGGGATCATGACGAGTCACAGAGCAATCGCATTGGGGCTTGGAATTCTTGCGGCATGCGCTGCGGCTATGGGCAGCCAAGGCCCGAAGCGTGACGGGCCACCGGCCACAAGCTCACGGCCCGCGCTCTCCGCCCAGCAAGTCTTCAAGCGCGTTTCACCGTCCGTGATGGTGGTGGAATCGCTCAACGCCGCGGGCAAGCTTGCCGACTTTGGCAGCGGGGTCGTGATCGCGGCTGGGCGGGTCATCACCAACCGGCACGTGGTCGCGGGCGGCGCCAGCTTCCGCGTTGTGCATGGCGGCAAAGGATGGCCCGCCAAGCTCCTCAAAACCGATCCGGATCACGACCTCGCGGAGCTTTTCGTCTCCGGTCTTCGCGCGCCTGCCGTCACCGTGCTCGATTCCTCGAAGCTCGTGGTGGGCGAAAAGGTTTACGCTATTGGCGCGCCGGAGGGCTTGGAGTTGACGATTTCAGAAGGGCTGATTTCCGGCCTGCGCGATTTTGGCGGGGCGCGAGTGATTCAAACCTCCGCCGCCATCTCGCCGGGCTCAAGCGGTGGCGGCCTGTTTGATTCGCAAGGGCGCTTGGTCGGCATCACGACGTTTTATCTGAAGGGAGGCCAAAGCCTGAACTTCGCCCTGCCCGCCGAGTGGACGCTGGCGCTCAATCGCCAACCCACAACGCCCGCGCCGGCCGTGGGCGAGAGTAGCTCCGCCGCCGCGGCCGCTCAGTGGATGCTGCTCGGGATCGGCGCGATTGCGAAGGCAGACTATAAATCCGCCGCCCGTGACTTCAGCCAGTTCGTTCGCCTCAAGCCGGATGACGAGTTCGCGTGGGTTGAGCTGGGCTTCGCCTATGTCGAGCTCGGGCAATACGACAAGGCAGTCAGCGCCTATCAGGAAGCCCTTCGCCTCAAGCCGGATGACGAGGCCGCGTGGGTCAACCTGGGCTTCGCCTACGGCCACCTTGGGCAATACGACATGGAGGTCAGCGTCGAGCAGGAAGCCCTTCGCCTCAAGCCGGACGATGCGGCCGCGTGGTTCGACCTGGGGCTGGCGTACAAGGGGGAAGGGGACGAGTCAGAAGTCATCAAGGTTTATGAGAAGCTCAAAACGCTCAATCCCGCCCTCGCCGATAAATTTTTCAAGCTGGCCGTTGTGCCGTGAGCGGGCAGGTAGCCGCGACGGTGCAATTTCCGTCGCGGGCATGTGGGGCGAGGCCCAATCATCCACCGTTGTGCGCGAAGAACAAAACGGGGCGCACGGGTAGCCGCGACGGTGCAATTTCCGTCGCGGGCATGTGGGGCGAGGCCCAATCATCCACCGTTGTGCGCGAAGAACAAAACGGGGCGCACACGTAGCCGC
>JAJYNF010000170.1 GCA_021786455.1 Acidobacteriota bacterium | reverse complement strand
GCGCGGCTTTCCCCCGGCTCCAGCCTTCTTAGATGCGCGGGAAAGCAATTCGGATGCGGCCTTGATGAATTCCCTTGAACCTCCAACCGGTGAAGTGTATCATACCGCTCTTTTCCTGGGGCCCCAGGGCAATTAACCTTCCGTTCCCAAGAACGTTATTGGGGAGAAAGCGGCGATTTGCTTCGCGCCATCATCTTCGATTTCGACGGAGTTTTGGTAAATTCCGAGCCGATCATTCTCGATTTGACTCAACAAATGGCGGCTCAGGAAGGCTGGACCGTGACGCCGGAGGAATACTACCGGGATTACCTTGCGCTCGACGACCGCCGCATCGTCGAACACCTGTATCAGACGCATGGCCGGGCGTTAGACTCGGCGCGTCGTGACGAATTGCTTGCTTGGAAGGCCCGCACGTATCAGGAAATTATTCAGCAAGGACTGCCGGCGTTCCCCGGCGCGGCCGAGTTTGTCCGCGAGGCTGCCGAACGCTATCCTCTTGCCATTGCCAGCGGAAGCCTGAGAAGCGAGATCCTGCACCTTTTGGAGTTGCTGGAATTGCGGAAGGCTTTCAAGGTCTTGGTCACCGCGGAGGATTGTGGACGTTCCAAGCCTGATCCGGAAGTCTTCATCAAGTGCCTGGAGTCTCTCCGCCAACTCCCCGAACTAGGGCCCAGAAAGCTGAGAGGCTCTGAATGCCTCGCCATTGAAGACGCTCCCGGCGGTATCATCGCCGCGCGCCAAGCCGGCATTCCCTGTTTGGCCTTGGCGCATACGCGCCCGGCATCAGAGTTGCGTCATGCGAGCTGGATATTTCCGGGTTTTCGGGAGGTCAAGCTGGATCATATTGCCGCCGAATTCCGCTAACCTCATTGGCGATGGGTACCCCAGCGGCAGGTCTTCTCGAATTTCCCATTTGCAACCCTCCTTCCTGCCTTGCACAATGTCCAGTGTGGCGCGTCCTATTTCGTGGCACGGCCAGCCGGGCCGTGCGTTGACACGGGCGAGACGCCCGCGCCACTTCGCATCACGATAAAGAGGCTTTGGACGCGCGGCACTGGGAACCAAGATTCCGGCCACGGGCACAAGCCACGCTGTCGGGGGAGGGCCATACATGCCCAACACGGGTCAAGCCGCATGGAAAACGGGAACCGTTGTTCTCGCGCTGGCGCTTCAGGTCTCCGCGTTGCATTGCCAAACGACGGTCACTTCCACGCAAGGTGACCGCCGGAGCTTGGCGGTGACGGTCTATAACTCCAACCTCGCCCTGGTCCGGGATGTTCGGCAAATACGGCTGCCGGTCGGGACGGCCGAATTGCGTCTCGAGGGATTGGCTGCCCAGATGAACCCAGCGACCGTTCACATACTCTCCCTTAGTGATCCGTCCGCCCTCCAGATTCTCGAACAGAGCTATCACTACGATCTCCTCACCCCGGCAATCCTTCTCAAGAAATATGTCGGCCACGACGTGACGATTGTTCGCCAGGCGCGCCGGAACCACTCGACCCAGCAAGTGAGCATCCAAGCCCGGCTACTGGCGGACAACCAGGGCCCCGTATGGCAAGTGGGAACGGCAATTGTGACGGGGATGAGGAGCCATCATTACATCTTTCCGCGTTTGCCCAAGGGGCTTTATCGCCAGCCCACTCTGCTTTGCCTGATCGCAAATCGCTCGGCCTCCCCGCAAACCGTGGAGACAACTTACTTAACCTCCGGGATAAACTGGAAAGCCGATTACATTTTCACTCTCCGCCGACGGGGCAGCACTGGCGCATTCAATGGCTGGGCGACGATCAGCAACGATAGCGGGGCCGCGTACCCCAATGCGTTGCTCCAACTCGTGGCTGGCCAAGTCCATCACCTCACTGCGCCCGAGCCGGTGTTTCAGATGGAAGCCGCGAAGGCGGTCCCTCAATTCGGCGAACAGCCGCTTGGCGAGTATCACCTTTATACGCTGAAGCGCCGCGCCACGCTCGCCAATCATGCCAGCCTGGAAATTAGCCTGCTCAACTCGAACACGGTTCGCTTTACTCAGGTCTTCGAACTGAACGGCCAGCCTTACTTCTACCGCGCACCGCTTTCGCCCGGCGCGGCCCTTCGAGAGCCGGTCCAATGGCGCCTCCGCTTTACCGACACCCGAACCAACTCCCTCGGCGTGCCCATTCCGGCCGGAGCGGTCCGTGTTTATAAAACCGATTCACAGGGACGTCCTGAGTTCCTCGGCGAGGATGAAATTCCGCCCACGCCCAAGGGCGAAAAGGTCAACCTCGACGTCGGTAATGCGTTTGATATCGTCGCCACGCGAAAGCAAACCGCCTATCGGTCGCTCGGTCCGAGGAGCTCTGAGGTCGCGTTCGAGATTACCCTCCGCAATCACCAGCCCCGGCCCGTCACCGTGGAAGTGAACGAGCCGATCGGCGGCCAATGGACGATTTTGGATTCCAACTTCAAGTATAAGAAGACATCTGCTTTTTCAGCCCGGTTCCAGGTTTCCGTTCCGGCGAACGGCCAGGCCGTGCTCCGCTATCGGGCCACGGTGGGTTGGTGAATCTCGGCATGGCCGGTCCGTGGTGGTGTCGGTGACGTGAGAAAGCAAACAAAATCCACGTCTGCCCTGCGCGTCTTTGTGGTGGTTCCTGGCCGGCGGGGCTTTCCGCGCAACTCGGCTACCCACCCAGCAGGAAGCGCGCCTCCGCCGGCTTCACTTCCTTGCCCAAAGCCGCAACCGCGCCGTTTATATCGCCGAGACCTCCAATATCGTTCGCCGCGGGGCGCGCACTTTTCATCCAAGGAGTGGCTACCGGCGGGTCAGAACGCAACCTGTTTTTGGGAAGAATCTCACCACCGGCTCGCCGCCCGTTCACTAAAGAATCAACATGCAGTCGCCGTAGCTGTAAAAACGGTACTTTTGTTGAACGGCACGGGCGTAAGCCCGCAGAATAAACTCCCGCCCCGCGAAGGCGCTCACCAGCATCAGCAGGGTTGACTTGGGGAGATGGAAGTTGGTGATGAGGCCGCTGACGACGCGAAATCGGAACCCTGGGTAGATGAAAAGGCGCGTCTCGCCGCGGCCGGCTTCGATACAGCCGCCGCAGTGCCCGGCAACGTGCTCGAGGGCGCGAACCACCGTCGTGCCCACCGCAATCACCCGCCGCTTTTCCTCGAGAGCGCGGTTGATTGCCTCCTCGGCGTCATGGCTCACTTCAAATTCCTCTGCCTCCATGACATGCTTTTCGATAGGATCCACGCGCACCGGCTGAAAGGTTCCCGGGCCGACGTGCAACGTGATTTCCGCCGTTATGATCCCTCGCTCGCGGAGCCGCTCCAGGACTCGCTCCGTAAAATGAAGCCCGGCCGTCGGCGCGGCCACCGCCCCTCGCCTTTTGGCGTACACGGTTTGGTAAGTTGCTCGGTCGCGTGCTTCATCCTCCCGCCGGATGTAAGGCGGCAGGGGAACGTGGCCCACCCGTTCGACGGCTTCCTCGACCGACCCGCGCTGAGCCTTCAGTCGGACTAGCCTTTCGCCGTAGGCTCCTCTCGCCATCACTTCCGCTTCCAACTCCCCGTCTCCGAACACCAGCCTTTCACCCACCGCAATCTTTCGGCCGGGATGAACCAAGCCCCGCCACACTTCGCCGCCTTGGTCGCGGGTCAGCAGCAGTTCGATTTCCGCCGTGAGAAATTTGCGCGCCGCCGGATTGCGCGGACTGATTCTCTGGGCGCGCGCGCCTTGCCGGTGCCCCAGCAACCGAGCCGGAAAAACCTTCGTGTTGTTGAGAACCACCAAGTCTCCGGCGCGCAGAATCGCCGGCAAATCCGCGAAAATGCGCTCCTCAATGGCCCCGCCGACTCGCTCCAGCAGCATCATCCGCGCTCGCTCTCGCTCGGCCAAGGGATGCTGCGCGATGAGGTCTTCAGCAAGCGAGTAATTGAAATCTTCCTGACGCATGCCGACTCGATTGTAGCCTCAGGCCCGAAGGCTCATCAACCCCGGCCCCAAGGCGCTTCATGGCCCCAACGGTAGCATGGCTGGGCGGCCTGCCCGAGACCCATCCTTTCGCCCTTCGATTTGCGCCGTTGACAACACCCCGCGAAATCAGGTTAACTATAGTTTACTCCTGACAGGAAGCGCAAGTAAAGTTCATTCGTTCTGAAAGGCTTATGGGTAGGAAATGTAACCGGCGCGAGTGAGAGCCGCTGGCCGCCCGAAACTAGAATCTGGGAAAGCGCCACGTCCGCCAGCGTGCGAGTTTCCATGAACCGACCGATGAAACAACCGCCAGATGAATCCGGCAAGACAACCTTCGAGCCCGCGCGCCCTACCGTTGAACCTGCCAGCCTGGCGGACGGTCGCGGGGAAATCGCCGGGCTCTTAACCCACGAGGATCTCGACCGGGCGCGCGACCGCTGGGAAGTGGCTCGGGCGCGTCGCGATGAAAGAACTCACCGACCGTTCAGCGGGCTGCGTCTCCTTTGGCTTCTGGTCGGCCCGGGCATTCTGGTCTTTCTGGGCGAGAACGACGCGCCCAGCATGCTTTCCTACTCCGCGACGGGCTCGCGCTTTGGGGTTGGATTTTTCATTCCCTTCGTCGTGCTGACTTTCCTGATGGGATTCGTCGTGCAAGAAATGACGGTCCGCCTGGGCGCCATCACGCATCGCGGCCACGCGGAGCTGATTTTCGATCGTTTCGGCCGGTTCTGGGGTTTTTTCAGCATGGCCGATTTGGTGCTCGGGAACTTCCTGACTTTGGTGACGGAATTTATCGGCGTGCGCGCCGGGCTGAGTTTTTTTGGAATATCTCCCGTCATCGCCGTGGGCAGCGCCCTGCTGGGCGTGGCCGCGGCCATTATGACCGGCCGCTACTGGACGTGGGAGCGCATCACGCTGGGGCTGGCGCTCTTCAACTGCCTTTTTGTGCCCGCGGCGCTGCTGGCGCATCCGGCCTGGCGCGAAGTCGGGCACGCGCTCATTCACTGGACACCGCTGCCGCACGGCCGTCGCTCGGACATCCTTTTGCTGATTTTAGCGGACATCGGCGCTACCGTCACCCCGTGGATGCTCTTTTTCCAGCAAAGCGCTGTGGTGGATAAGGGCATGCAGCCGCGCGACATCAACGCCGGCCGATTCGACACGTTGGTTGGAACCGTGCTCGCCGCGGTGTTTGGCATCGCCGCCATCCTGGCCACCGTCCCGCTGTTCCGGCACGGCATTGGCGCGAAGGATTTTCAGGCCGCGCAGTTCGCCCAGGCTTTGGAACCGCGGATTGGCCATGTGGGCGCGGCGCTGTTCGCGCTGGGCATTTTTGAAGCCGGCATTGTTGCCGCCGTCGCCATTTCAACTTCCTCCGCTTACGCCTTTGGCGAGGTCTTGCACACCGGCCATAGCCTCAACCGGCCGTTGCGCGAGGCGTGGCCGTTTTATTCAATTCTGCTCGGCTCGGCTTGCCTTGCCGCCGGCTTGGTGCTGATTCCTCACGCCCCGCTCGAATTCATCATTCTGACGGTCAACGTGATCGCCGTGCTGGCCATGCCGCCGGCGCTGGCTTTCCTGCTGCTGCTCGTGAACGACCGGGAAGTGATGGGAGATTACGCCAACGGCCCGCTGGCCAATTTCGCCGGCATCACCGTTACGGTGCTGCTCGTCGCCGCCGGCTTGTGGTACGGCCTGGCTACGGTTTTCCCGCGCCTGCTCGGAGGGTAGGCGGCGCGCCCCGAGCCGGATTCCGTGGTAAGCTTCAGGGCAATGGAGTGGAAGAACAAGCTAGACCCTTCGACGGGCTCAGGGCCGCGAGCAAGGGCGAGCGGCTTTGGCGACAACCTGACGATTCTGCGCGAGCACGTGGCGGACGAATCCGTGGACCTGATTTACCTCGACCCGCCGTTCAATTCCAACGCCACTTACAACGTGCTCTTCAAGGAAAAGTCGGGCGAAGAATCCGCCGCGCAAATCACCGCCTTCGAGGACACGTGGCAGTGGGGGCGCGAGTCGGGGTTGCGAAGGGAGGTCGGGTAAACCGGCATGTTCTGCGTTAAATGTGGAAGGAAAGCATTCCCCGTGCGGCTCGCGTGCACAGCGTGCAACGCAACCCTGCCCGACCTCCCAGCGATTTTCGAGCCGCCGGAGGAGCGGATAAAGCCGAAGGAGGTCAAGTGCGAAAGGTGCGGGGCAATCGCCCAGGGCGGGCGTATCGCCTGTATGCACTGTGACGCGACGCTCCCGAGGCCGTTTAGCTTCAACGACGGAGATGGCGAACTGCCGGACGAGCTCTGGATCGCGTATTGGGAGTTCGTCTGCCTCGACGATGCCTGTGATGAGTGCAGAAAGTTCAAATTCTTCTGTTTCCTCCCGTCGAGGCGACGGGACTTCCGGGTTCCCATCCCCGGTTGCAAGTTCCCGGTGTGCTGGTGCGGACTGTGGGCGGTCGGTCGGGATATGGCCGCCGTGCCGGGGGGCGACCACTATTATGTCGTCGAGTTTCTCCAACAGTCAGGCGGGGCCGCAACCGATGAACAAATCTCCGCCTACCTTGAGGCTAAGCGGGCTGCGCACGACCAGCGGAGCAAGGTAGCGCGGACCTGTTGTTCAAGGTCCGCGGCATTTCGTCGGTGAACAGCACAAAAGCCGCAGACCTTGGAAAGCAGGTGTGCGCTACGGTTGCTGTTTGAGGTGTTGCATGGAAATTTGAGCTCGGCTAGATTGACGGCGTGTCGCGCTTGCGCCGCCCATTCCTCTACGATCGGTACATTTTTGCCACGGTCTGCCTACTGAAATCCAGGACGAAACTTCGTGAGGGCGACTTTGAGCGTCTGGCCGATGCCCTGGCCCGCATGCGCTCGAAGCACGGTTTCGGGCTGACGGCTTGGGCCTTCTTGCCAGACCACTGGCACGCCATCATTTACTCGCCGCATCCGCTGAGCATTTCGCGCGTCCTTCAGGCCGTCAAGGTAAGCTCCACGATTGCCATCAACCTGGGCCGGCGCGAAGCGGGCGAGTTGTGGCAGGGGCGATTTTTCGACCGGGCATTGAGAACGGTGAAAGAGTACGGGGAAACGGTCGAATACATTCACCTCAATCCGGTTCGGCGTGGTTTGGTGAGAACTCCGCAGGAATGGAAGTGGTCGAGTGTGCATGAATATTCGGGCGCCAGAGGGGAGGAACAGAAGCGGCGTTGCGGATTGTGCATTGATCGTCCGAGACTGCCAGCCGACGAGCGCGCGCGGATATGAAAAGCGACAGTAAGGTAGCGCGGACCCGTTGTTCAAGGTCCGCGGCATTTCGTCGGTGAACAGCACAAAAGCCGCAGACCTTGGAAAGCAGGTCTGCGCTACGGGCTCGAATTCATCATCCTGATGGTCAACGTCATCGCTGTGCTGGCCATGCGCGCGGTCGCCTGGCGAGCGCGTGATGATATGATTCGATGGTGAGGGAAGAATTGAGCGGCAGCGAGCCGGCGGGGATCGTCGTTGGAATTGCCAAGCTGAGGTTTCTATGGACGAAGTGGCCGGTTGGCTGAGGGGCCTGCCGGCGTCGGAGCGGGCAGCTTGAACTCCTGCGGCTGCGGCTCGCCTCCGGTTTCGGGCAGTCCGTGGCCGCTTCCTTCCGCTAGAATCACGGTGATGTTGTCGTTCCCGCCGCGCGCGTTGGCCGCCTTTACCAGCGCCCGGCAGGTATCCGTGAGAGAGGCGGGTCGGATCAGCAGGGCCTTAAGCTCCGGCGCTCGAACCATCGAGTACAATCCATCGCTACAAAGCAAAATACGGTCGCCGCGGCACAGGTCCACTGAGGTGACTTTTACATCGAGCGCGGGCGAAGTGCCGACAGCCTGAGTCAAAATGTTGCGCCGGCTGTCAGACTCAAGGTCATCGGGCACGGGGGCGCCAATATCGGCCAGATAATTCAGGAAGGTTTGATCACGGGTCAGTTGAACCAACCGCGGGCCACGCTGAAGGTAAGCGCGGGAATCACCAACTTGCCCGACAAAAAGCCGAGAGCCAAAAAGGCCAGCGGCTGTGGCCGTGGTGCCCATGCCGTAAAAAAGGGGCGATGTCTGCGCCTTCTCGAAAACCGCCCGGTTCGCATCGGCCAAGGCGCCGACCAGCGCGCGAACAAAGGTGAGGTCATCCAGGGACTCGGCTGCCTGCAAGGCATCGCGCAGCCGCAGGGGGACGACGGTCACGCAGATTTTGCTGGCCACCTCTCCCGAGGCTTCACCCCCCATGCCGTCGGCAACCAGGAGAAGCAAACCGGGCGGACCCAGAAGATAGCGGCGTTCAGCCGGTTCGAGCCCGGCGTCGCCGGTTGAGAGGTCGGTAACGGCGAAATGGTCCTCGTTGTTCTTTCGCACTCGGCCGACGTCGGTCAGGCCGAAGACCGTCCATTCGCTGGCCGCCGCTTCTAGGCTCATGGCTTGTCCGAGATCAACTTCGCAGAGAGCGGAGTTCGCGGGTAATTTCCGCCGCCACGCGGCGGCCCTGCTCGAGCTCGGTCGGGGGCAGTGAAATGGCCGCTACTTTGGCATGGCCGCCGCCGCCAAACCGCTCGCAAATACTCGCGAGATTCGCGCTTTTCGGGGCAGGATTCCAGGGATTAGTGCCCACGGCAATCTTGATCCGTTCTTCCGAACGGCTCAGCGCCACGTTATAAACTGCCTCGGGAAACAGATAATAGGGAATAAACTTGCTGAAGCCTTCGAGGTCTTGATTCGATAGGTCAATAAAAAGCACGCCTTCCTCGAGCTCGGCGTTGCGTCGAATCACTTCAATAGTCTGAAGGTGCTGCGCGTAGAGCCGCTCGAACCTTTGGCGGATTTCCGGCAAAGCGACAATTTCAGCGAGCGGCTGCGAGGCCAGCATGGGAATCAGCCGCGGAAGGAAGCCGGGGTCGGCTGTGCCTTCAATCACCAAGGTGAGCTCGGTCGCGGCATCGCGCATTTCGACCGCCATTTTGGCATCAAGATATTGCGCTCCGTCAATTAAGTCCGCCCAATAGACCAGCTCGTCCAAATCGGAAGCGTGGAAATTGAATCGGGTTGCGGCGATGTGCGCAATCAACTTGGTGCAGGAAAGGAATTCCGGGCCAAAAAACTTTTTGCCGCTTTGGTCGCGCCGGAAATGCTCGGCGTCCGCCTCGGTCAGAAACGCGCTCTGATGATGGTCGAACCACCAAGTGAGCCGGGGCGAGCTGGAGTACTTGAAATCCACGATGGCGTTTTCGTCGCCATCGAAGCTCGACTCGTCGAAAAGCTGGCCAGCCCGGTGAATTAAGCCACGGTAATCAAATTCCACCTTGGGCGTCACCACCGCTCGATAGAACCGCGTGAAGACCGCTGCCGAACACGCTCCGTCGAAGCACCGATTATGGAAGCAAACACGTACCCGCATCGCCTTCTACCCTATGCGCCCTCCCGCACGCTCCGCGCCCACATAGCTTGAAACCTGTTAAGTTGCTCTGTCCAATCGAAATTGTCAAGAGGCGCGGCGAGCGGGTGAGCGCTTTCCGGCGACACAATTTTTGCTCGGACGAGGGTCACTCCTCGAATACGGCGTAGAACTCTTGATGTGTGAGCGGCGGAACCGCCGCTGTTGCCAGGTTTTCGACCACATGGTCCGCGCGGCTCATCCCGACAAGCGCGGCAGTCGCGCCTGGGGCCGATCGGGCAAATTGCAACGCGCGCTGGGCGTCGGTCTGAAGTCCATGAAAGCGTTGGGCAAGCGGCTCCGGCAGATTCCCCACGAGGCGGCTTTGCAATAGGGTTGCGCTGGTGAATACCATTAGACCCTCCGTTTCGGCTGCCTCCAACAGAGAAGCCCGGCGGCCATTCACGGACTGCGCGCGGGTTTGGAACGCCTCCGTCATAGCCAGATTAAACGGCAACTGGACAGCCCGAAAATGATGGTCTTTTCCTCCCGCTCTCCGAGCCAGCTCGAGCGCGCGTACGAGCGACATTGCGTCGGGCGATTCGGGCAGCACCCGAAATGCGTTCCACGTGGCCAGACCGTACATCCGGATTTTACCTTCGGCAACTGCCGCTTCAAGCGCCTCAAACGCCTTTCCGAGCCGGCGATCGAACTCCTCCCGCGCCACCTCATGCAGTTGCGTTTCCGGATTGTGAACGTAGTAGAGATCAATCGTCTCCAGGCGTAGGTTGCGGCGGCTGACTTCGATTTGGTTGGCGAGATAGCGCGGGGACATGGCGTGGCAACCGGCGGCCACTTCCCCGGGTTCGATGAGGCCGGGGCGAATCAACCGCTCTTCAAAATAGGCCCGCGGGTCGCTCGGAACTTCACCCTCATAGGCGAAAAAACCGCCTTTCGTGGCCACAAAAACCTCATCGCGGCGGAGCGTGCCAGCCGTTACCAGCGTCTTGAGCGCCTCACCGATGATCCGCTCGCTCCGCATGTGGCGGTAATTGATAGCGGTGTCCAGGACGTTCGTCCCCAGCTCGCATGCCTTGATAATGGCTTCGCGGTAAAGCGAGTCATATTGTGGCGTCGGCTGGCCAAGATAGGTACCGAGCCCGATTGAAGAAAGCCATAACCCCCGGCTTTCACGAAAGTGGCCCGGCAACCGGTCATCAAAACGGCCACGCAAACGGAGCGTGCCTTCGGATGTGGCAAAGCCTGGAATCAGCATGACGCAACCGCTCGGACACGCGGCTTATCGTTGCATTTGCTTCGGAGTACAAAACATTACTTCACTGCGGCTCGCACGGGGCCGGTAAAGAATACGCCACGGATGGTACAAGCGAACGCCCTTAGGGATTTCCACGCAAAGCGCGAAGGACGGAGATCAGGACAATGATCAGCATGATGACAACGTAAATTCTCAGCCCCCAGAGCAACATCCTTACCGAGCGCGATAGTTTCCGCCTGCCGAATCGAGTCCTCTGCTTCGCCGCAACGAGCTGGTCTGCTTCGAGCACCGAAAGCGCCTCTTCCGGGTGCTCTAAGCTGATGGGCTCTCCGTTGGCCTGGTAGTCGTTTTTGAGATCATCCTCGTGTGCGGTTTGCCCGGTCGGTTTCAATTCTCGCCTCTGCCATTGCCGCCGTTATATTTTGCTCCCTGTTCCTTGATTGGCCCGAAGTCATTTTTCGAAACAGGAAGCTCTGCCTCGCCGTCGCCCTCGCTTCACTCTGGAACCGCGGGTTCCGAAAGGAAACCTACGAAGCGCGCGTGGGAGAACTTAGGATACCCTGATATTTTAGCACTCTGACGCGCGGCGAGCAAAAGCGTGACTCTCTTTGCGTGGAATCCAAACGAAAGGTCTGCTGGGGCAGGGAAAGTGAGCCTCTGGCCCGTCGTGCCGGCTGTAAGACAATTTCTTGACTCTAGACTTATGTCTAGCAGGGCGCTGCAAAACGGATGATTTTTGAGATGCGCATGCGATCAAGCGTGAAAAAACGGGGCCGGAGAGTTCGGAGTCGCTCTTTTCGGTC
>JAJYNF010000221.1 GCA_021786455.1 Acidobacteriota bacterium | reverse complement strand
GCCGAGCGGAAGACTTTTCTGCTGATAAAATGGCTGCTCGCACCGAAGCTTTATACTACCTTTTGATTGCCCAGGGGGCTGCGCCTGGATGATACCCGTGACAGAGCTTATTCCCGGAATATTTGTTGCGTTGTTTGGGTTAACCCTGGGGAGCTTCCTCAACGTGTGCATCCAACGGTTGCCCGCCGGCGAATCCATCTTCTTGCCCGGCTCGCATTGCCCTAAATGCGGGCATCCCATCCGCTGGTATGATAACATTCCCGTCGCCAGCTATCTGATTCTGCGGGGCCGCTGCCGTGATTGCCAAGCTCAAATCTCTCCCCTTTACCCTTTCGTGGAAATCCTCACGGCCGCGCTGCTGGTTGCTGAGTTTTGCGACTACGGCTGGACGCCAGAATTCATCAAGTGGTCGGTTTTTTCGCTTTTAGTCTTGATTCTGATCTTCACTGACCTCCGCGACCGCCGCATTCCGCATGCGGTCACGCTCGTTGGCCTGGCGACAGGACTTCTGCTAAGCGCCTGGGTTCCGGTGGACGACCGCCCACTCGGCACAATTTTGTCCATGGCCGGCTATTATTGGAGCGGCACGCTGCTCTCGGCGGCGGGCGCGATAGCGGGCGCGCTGGTCGGCGGGGGATTATTTTATGCAGTGGGAGAGCTGTTCTATCGCCTGCGCCACAAGGAGGGCTTGGGCTTCGGCGACGTGATGCTAATGCTCATGGCGGGAACGTTTCTGGGCCCGGCGCTCACACTGACCACCATCTTCCTCGGCTCCTTGTTCGGAACCGTCGTCGCCGTGCCGCTCACTTTGTTTCGCCGCCGTTTCCGAGATTATGCCTGGCCCTATGGAACATTCCTCGGCATTGCAGCTCTTTTCGTGAGCCTAGGGGGAGAAGCCTTGCTCAATGCTTACCTTGCCTGGACAAGATTGCGTTAGTAGAGATTAACGAATGAAGTGACCTCCCTCGGATGATGGGGGGCGCTTTGTTTGATAATTTTCGTTAGCCAATGGCGCGGCACCTTACACTTCCGCAAATTACGCTCCTGGTGGCCCTCGCGCTGGGTGTCGCGGCGTTTCTTGTCTTGATCTTCTATCTCCTCCACCGCGCTGTCCGGGAACACCAGCGGGGCCTTGAATTCAAACCTTCCACACCCCGCCCTGAGAACGAGCCGGCATTCGTTGCCGCGACGGTGCAAAGCTTGATCGCCGAGTTGAAATCGCGCCAAGTCGTTCTCGAGGAACGCTCGCGCGGGGCGGAGCGCCGCGCCAACTCGGCCGAACAGACAATTCATGCCATCGCGCGGAGCATTCCCCAGGGATTGCTCGTCATCGGTGCGGGGGGCTATCTTATTTTAGCGAATGAGCAGGCTCGGGAACTTCTCGAAGCCGATGTGTGGTCCCGCCGTCGCTTTGCCGAGCTTTTTGCTGGCACGCCCCTCGCCGAAGTCCTGAATGAGTGCATGGCCGCGGGAAAAACGCAGGTGCGAGAAAGCATCGCGCACCAAACGCCCTCGGGACGCGGTTTGACCCTCAGCCTCCGCGCCGAACCCATCGAGAGCCGCGGCGGAATCACCGAGGGTGTGGTCTGCTTGCTCTGGAACAAGCCATAGCCACGCCGGCCGATCTGCCATTCTATGTGGGGCACCTGGCTATAACACCCGTCAGAGCTATTCCTGACGATGGAAGGAACCAGCCGCTCGCCGCAATGCCTCGAAGCGGCCTGCTGTCCCTTAGAACGAGCGAAACATCCCCTCAGATACGCTCATCCGCGCCTCGAGGGTATTCGAAAGTTAGCCTTAGTCCTGCCGGGAGAAAATATGCAGGGGCCTTATTCGCTGCGGGGCAGCGTGGCGTGAAGCGAGCGGAGTTTTGAAATCAGGCGGCCGGAGCCTTCAAGCGCAAAGCCGGCAAGAAAACCCCACGTTAGATTGGTGGTGAGGAGCGAGATCACTCCTACCACGATGGCGATCAACAGCCAGGGCGTGCGGCGAGCAATGTCGCGCAAGTAGGCACCGTGCCGCACGCCGACATAAATCAAGAAGACGGCGAGGACCGCTAGCGGAATCAAATTCAGCAAACCGATAGCCGCTCGGCCGAATAGCGCCAATGCCACGCAAATGCCGCCGATTACGTAGCTCGCCTTTTCCGTCCGAGCGCCAAAGCGATAATGCGCGGTGATGCCGCCTGAGCCGTGGCACATCGGCGAACCCATGATTGCGGCGCTAACCAGGTTGATGAGGGCAATGCTCAGAGTTAGAGCGCGAACGGTGACGCGGCGGGCTCGCTCACCGTAAAGTATGGAAGCGGTGTTTTCCGTGGCCACGATCGAGTTGCCGAAGGTCAACGCGAATTGCGGAATGACCAAAAGTGGAATGACCCGCCAAAGCTCTGACAAGCGCGGATGCAGCCACTCGACCGGCAACGGCCCCCACTGAAAAGCCGCCAGTCTCCCCCACGCTACGCTGATCCCGGCGAGCAAACCAGCCGCCAAGAGCACCAACGCCGCCGGGAACCGCCGGGAGCTTTGGAAGGCCAAGAGGACGGCGACGCCCGCTAACGCCACACCCCAGCCGGGCAGGCGAAAGTTCCTGCCAAGAATCTCGGTGGCACCTGGGCTCGCCAGCAGATGCAGCCCCTCGCGCACCAAGAGCAAGCCCAGTCCCAGTTGAATGCCACGAACGACGGGCAGCGTGAAGACCTTGGCCAGCCAGCGGGCTATATCAGTCAACCCGATGACCGCCAGGAGAATTCCCATCAGCAACCCGGCGCTCGCAATCGCCGAAGGTGACAACGACATGGCCAGCGCGATGGCCGCCACGGCCTTGAAGGGCTCGATGGCAATGGGAATCCGGTAATATCGTCCCGCCAGAATGTAGGCCAGGCCCGCGGCGAGGAAGACGGCCGTGGGATTCATGTGGTTGAGGGTAATGAGAGCAATAGCGATAGGAAACAGAACGCCGATATCTCCGAAGGCGCCTGCCACCTCGCGCCGATTGAAAGGCGGCGCCGGCAAAGTTTCCGTCAGGGGTGCCTGACTCCCCATTGCTCAGCGCCTCCGCGAAGGCGGGCGAATAATCATCACTTCGGTCGCCTTGATGAGAGCTGCGGCCGTCTCGCCGACTCTAAGCCTAAGCTCGCGTGCCGCGTCACGAGTAATGATGGAGGTCACGGTCTGTCCACCGATATCCAATTTGACCTTTGCCAGCAAGCCGACGATTTCAAGCTCTATGATGCGGCCCACCAGTTGATTGCGCCCGCTAATGAACGGTCCAAGGCCCGTCGCCGCCGCATCGCCTGGAATGACCCTGCGGGTCGCCGAGTTGTCGGGCGTCCTCTGGAACAACAGCCGGTCAATCTCCGTCACCGGAACGCGATGGTGCCCGCCGGCCGTCCGCACCGTGCGAATCTTCCCGCGGTAAATCCACTGCTTAAGCGTGGGGTAGCTAATCCCCAGGCGGCGGGCCGCCTCCGGAACTCTCACAAGTTCCACCATGTGTCTCACCTTTGGATAGTTCGATACGATTCACGCTACAATGATATTTACATTGATACGCTTCGTCAACCGGCTGTTTTTGCGGCAGACTCTGATGAAGGCAGAGCGTGCCCTCAAGGAGGATTCAAAAGGTTCCCGCTCGGTTCGCTAGGTTTTGGCGGCGCGGCTTCTGACGCGCTCACGGAAAGCTTGCAAGGCGCTTGGGGCGCGCTTGGCCATCCATTTTTCGTAGTCGGCGGACAAGTTTTCCAAATTTTCCCACAAATGCGGGTTTTTGAATGCTTGCCGAGAGGAACTAGCTAGCGGCTTCAACTTCTCCCAAACCGCGAAAAACTCCGTCTGAGTTTCAAAGAATAACTCAGGCTTGATGAGGCCGTGATTGACGATCGAAGCAGCCATCTCCCAATAGCTGGTCACCATGCGGAAGAAGGCATTAGCTTCCGAGCCCCAGGGGCACTCCAATTCGAATTCTTCGGGCGTCGCCGCCTTAAACTCGCGCATGAACCATTCGCGGGCTTTGCGCAGCTTTTCCTCGCGGCGGAGTTCGTAAAGTTTCAGCATCAATTCGGCGTCGTGATGATCCGCGTGTTCTTTCATGGCTCACTCCCCATAGAATTCAAAGTGACACTGAAATCATAAATCATTTAAGCCTCGGCTGGCGCCCACCCGCGCGCCCGGGGTTCATTCAGGCGCTTGCCCTTGGCGCGCACAGGTTAAATGCAAGACTGACCGATTGCGAGCCTCGCTCAGTACGCACCTTCACGCCGGAGCACTTTCCAGGCTGTCTTAAACAAGATTTTAACGTCGAGCCAAAGAGACCACTGCTCGAGATATTGAACGTCCATCTTGACGCGCTCCTGGTAAGAGACTTCCTGCCGGCCGCTCACCTGCCAAAGGCCGGTCAGGCCCGGGTTGACATGTTGAAAAATGTTTCCGTAGGGGCCGAACTTTTCAATCTCACGCCGGACGATCATTCGCGGACCGACCAAGCTCATTTGGCCGCGGAGCACATTCCAAAGCTGCGGCAGCTCGTCCAAACTCCATTGGCGCAGATACTTTCCGACACGCGTGACCCTTGGGTCATTTTTTAGCTTGTAGGTTGCCTCAAACTCCGCTCGCAAACCGGGGTTGGCAGCAAGAATGTGGTCTGCGTCCGCGCACATGGTCCGCAGCTTGAAAGCGTCGAACTCACCGTCAGGTCCAACGACTCGTCGGCGGTAAAAGACCTGACCACCATCGTCCAGCTTGACCGCCAAAGCGGCCAGCCCGATGGCGAGTGAGGCCAGCGGCGCGCCGAGGACAACGATCACCACATCCATCAGCCGTTTCACTGCCAGCCTCCAGCCAGAGCGCCGCTTCAGCCAAATCTCAACCCGGGTCTCAGGCGGCAAGCTCGCGTGGGAGCCACGTGCCATTTCCGCGGATCGGTTGAGGCTACCCATGGTCGCTTTCATTCAAGGCGGGCCACGCTTCACTCATGCGCTTGTTCCCCCGTGCGCGCAAATAGCTTACCAACACTCGCCAAGGATACGTCAGAGACAGGTCACAGAACCCCCAATCGCGGCGCATCGAACCTCTTGGCTTGACCTTGCCTGTTAATCTCACCCCCTATAACAGGCCGGCGCGTTTCCGGGGGCCGCTACCGCGCTTGCGCCATATTCAGCAAATCGCGATAAAGGTCTAGAATGCGAGACGCCGACTTTTGATAACTGAACATTTTAGCGCGCCCCCTTCCCTTTTCAATCATCCGCTTTCCCAGTTCGGGGTGAGTCGCAATCTGATTCATAAGGTCCGCCAAGTCTTCAGGTCTCGAAGGATCGAAATAGAGCGCCGCGTCACCGCACACCTCCGGCAAAGACGCGGCATTGGAGCTGAGCACCGGCGCACCCGCCGCCATCGCTTCCAGGGGCGGCAAGCCAAAACCCTCATATAAGGATGGGGTTACAAAGGCTTCGGCATAGTGGAAAAAAGAAGCCATTTCCTCATCCGGAACGAAGCCGAGCAGACGGCAATCTTCGCCACAGCCGGCTTCAACGAGTTGAGCGCGACCTTCCTCCGTGGTGTTTCCACCAATAAGCAATTTATGCCGCAATCCAGTCCGCTCGCGAAAGATCTTCCATGCTTTGACCGCAGCCACCGTGTTTTTGCTCTCGATATGGCGCGCCGTCATGCAGGCGAAATACGGCATGTAGTCGGCGTAGCGATCGGGCTTGGGTTCCGTGAACGCATAAGGGCCCGGCGCGTCGTGGGCAACTCGGACCTTGCTTTCCCGAACGCCAAGCACGCGCACAGTGTCCTGGCGCGAGAAATCGGACACCGTCAAAATGGCCTTGGCTCGGCGCGCTGCCATTCGGTACATCGAACAAACCAGAAATCGGCTCAGGCCACGCTTGTCGCTGTATTTCGTGAAGGGAATGATATCGTGAAAGGTGACGACCGTGGCCGCGCCGGCGAGCCATGGCATGACGTAAAAAGGGCAATGAAGAATTTGGACCCGGTCCTTCCGCAGGGCGCGAGGGAAATCAAGTTGAGCGGCCAGCCCGTACCGCGGCCACGGGGCCAAGCGGAACTCTGCCGCGCCGCCAAGGCTCTTCACAAACTTCTCGTGCCTTGACTCCCCATAACAAATAAATCGAAACTCTTCTTTTCCTTCGGCAACAAGCGCCGCCAACAGGTCTCCCACGTAATGATCGAGGGTTCCCGTCTTCCAGCGCAGGTCATAGCCAATTCGTTTCATTTCTGCTGGCACCATGGAGTGTTGAAGCAACGGAAAACGGTCGGACCCTATGCGCTTCGCGTTCTGCCCACGCGGGGTTCGAGACCCATCAAACCTCTGACCATTGAGGCATCGGGAATCGCCTGGAACACATATTCCTCTCCTCCGAACCGCTCGCCGACCCTTGCAAAAATCAATTCTTGGTAGGTCTTTCGATTGGTCATCTTTCACCCGTCAGCTTCCGACCTGCCAAAACGCGAGCTGAGGCTCATGTCGAACCACTCGCACGAGGATTCGCTATAAGTGATTTTCGTGCCGTCCCAAAATGCTCCAAATCGCTCGTGGGCTGGCACCTCGAACGCAAGCCCGGCGGCCGCCGGTGTATCTTCCAAATTGATGACCTGATCAAGGCTATCACCCAGCAACTTGCGCCCCAGCCGCTCTTCGACTGTGGCATAGTGTGGCGTCCCGCGTATTTGTTTACAATGCGGCGTCATTCCGAGGGCCGGTGTCCTTGATCGGCCCGAGGAATCTGCTTCTCCGCCAAGCAAAAGCGGATTCCTCCCGCGCCACGGCGGGGTCGGAATGACGGAAGCCGCACGGGGTTGCAAAAAGTTACGCGGGACGCCAGACTAGACATCCTCCGCCGTGATGGCCTTCATGCACTCGCGCCTCCCAAGCCAGCAGGTAAATACTTTCCTGCCCATCAGCGGCATCGTCTCCGCCAGCTCGTCAGGATTATAGCAAGGAGAACGCGAAACGCCCGCCCATAAAACTTTGTGCTTCTCACCCGGCGGAGTACACTTTATGGCGAGGCATGGGACGCTGACACGTCTTTCCTGCGGATGATCAGGGAGCGCGCAACGGTCTTGCGCGCTGGCTTCATTTGGGAAAGCCGCTCGATGCCAGTCGGACACAACGGACCCTTATACGATGGCAGCCTTACGGAGGGATCATCTATCTCCACATGCTGATGAACGGCTTGAAGGAGGTTGGATACCTGGCGGGTATCGAGGGCGAGAAATAATGAATCGCTTGCATCACTGGGTGTGTCGGTCGCGGGTCTGGCGGAAGGCGCTCGAGGAGCGATTCTTGCCCGGAGTTTTGGACGGCATCGAGCTTGGCGACGATCTCCTGGAAATCGGGCCTGGGCCCGGGGCGACGACCGACTTGCTGCGCGCCAAGGTCGAGCGGTTGACCGCCATCGAGGTGGACCCTTGTGCGGCTCGCTCACTCGGCAGAAGAGTGGTTGGCGCGAAGGTGAGAGTTGTCGCGGGCGACGCTGTCCAAATGCCGTTCGCGGACACCAGCTTTTCGAGCGTTGTTTCTTTTGCCATGCTCCATCACGTCGGGTCACCCGAACTTCAGAATGTGCTGCTTCGGGAAGTTCGGCGGGTGCTGAAGCCGGATGGGTTCTTTGCGGGCATGGACGCCGCTCCCGGCTTCGGGATGCGTCTCCTTCACCTGGGCGACACCTACGTCCCAGTTGACCCCGGCTCATTCGTCCTGCGGCTCGAATCTGCAGGGTTCCGCAAGGTAACCGTGGAAACAGATCGCTTCGCCTTCAGATTTCGCGCCGTCGCGGAATAGATTCTTCGGTCGGCATGGGGTTCATTTGGCCGCCACTCGGTAGCCAAGGAATCCGCCGTTGCGTTATCTCCGACGTATCCTCGAATGACCCGCCGCGGGAAGGGTGTGACCAAAGTCATTGGTGTGGCGCGGAGCGTCGCCATAGGTTCAAGGATGGGCGGGTGAGATCAGTCGGAGGCGAGCTGAGGATTCCGGCATTCGGCAAGCCGCGGCATTCCTGTCATCTCGCGTCCGCTAAAATTCGATCCGCCGGGAAAGGAAAGCCATATGGCCGGGAAAATCGAGGCATCAACCAGCGTGGCAGACATTGTGCGCGTCTGCCCTTCCGCCCGGAAGGTCTTCGACCGCCACGGACTGCATGGCTGCGGCGGCGAGAATGGTCCGGCCGAATCCCTGGAGTTTTTCGCCCGTGTCCACGAGGCGAACCTCCAGGCGCTGCTCGAAGACCTGAACGCCGAGATCAGCAAAGCTGCCCTGCAGCCTTATGTCTATCAGGAGACGCCGGCCGACACCATCTATCGGCGCTTTTTCAAGGCGGGAATCGCCATCGTGCTCAGTCTGGGCGGTCTGTGGGGAGTCATTTCACTGATGCAAATTTCGCTCGGCAAGGAATTGCTTCAGCCGGCGATCATGCCCGCCATTCATGCCCACGCCCACGCCATGATTTTCGGTTGGGTGGGGTTGTTCGTGATGGGTTTTGCCTACCAGTCTTTCCCGCGGTTCAAGAACACGACCCTGTGGCGGCCCGAGCTGGCGAATTTCACGCTCTATCTGATGCTGGGCGGAATCCTGCTGCGCGCGGTTGCCGATATGCTCAAGCACGGGCCGTGGGCGCTCGGTCTGGGCGGGATTTCAGTCGCCGTGGAGGTGGCCACCATCGGCCTTTTCATTACGATTGTCCTCAAGACTTCGCGGCAATCTGTCGGTCCACATAATCCTTACGAGACTTTCATTATTGCGGCGCTCGCGTGGTTTCTGATCCAGGCGATCTTCGACGGATTCTTTTTCTTCGCCGAGGCGACGGCGGGGAATCTTCAACAGACCGTCTTTCGCACGGCGCTTTTGGACGCCCCGCTGCGCGACATTCAATTGTTCGGCTTTGCGGCTCTGATTACCGCCGGCGTGAGTCAGCGGTTTGTGCCCGTCGTGTATGGCTTGGGTAAGCCACGGCACGACCGGCAGAAGTTGATCTTCTGGCTGATGAACGGCAGCCTCTTGCTGGATGTCGTAAGCTACGTGGCTTTGTTTCTCACGGGAGATGCTGCATGGGGCGTTCCATTGGAGCTTGCATATCTTCTGATGGCGTTGTGGGCCGTGTTGCTGGTGATTCAATTGCGAATCTTCACGCCCACCACCCAGCCGGACCGAAGCTGGAAATTCATTCGCGCCGCGTATGTGTGGCTGCTGGTTGCCATGCTCATGCTGCCGTTCCTCATCCCGTACGGCATGTGGAGCGGCCGGGGTTTTTCGCACGCGTTCTGGGGAGCGCATTTGCATGCCTTCGCGGTCGGGTTTATCAGCATGATGATTATCGGTGTCTCCTCCCGCGTGGTGCCAATCCTGGCAGGGATGGACTCGAAACGGCTGAGCGCGCTTTGGGGACCGTTCCTTCTTCTGAACGCCGGTTGCGCGGGCCGGGTGGGGCTGCAAATTCTTACGGATTGGCGTCCCAACCTGGCCTATTCCCTGATTGGCATCTCGGGGGTGATGGAGCTTGCCGCGCTGGCGTGGTGGGGCATTGGATTGTGGCGCGTGATGAATCTGTCGAAGACTCATCGGCCAAGCGCGCTGAGAGCGCCAGCGCCGCTCGCAGCCTTTCCAGGACCCCAGTTTTGATTGCGGTCGGAAGGAGTACAATCGTCATGCCATGTCTGCGCCCAGAGCCCAACACGTCATTCCCCATTGCTATCTGAAGCAGTTCGTGGACCCTAAAACGCCGCCTGGTCAAGAGCCGTACGTCTGGATTCAAGTTGCCTCCTTTTACCGGATACTATCTTGCAGGATGAGGTCAATTTTCAGGCGTCCTGCGCCACGAGTGGGAACACAATCACGGGATTGAGCGACTTCCAGTCCTCTTTGTTACTCAGCACCATTCTTCCCGTAATCAGAACTGAGTAACTCCTAGCATCCCGGGCAGGACTCAATTCTCGTCGAAGGACAGGCACTAATGGACAAACCCTGACAGCAGAGCCGATTTTCGGATACCATGCATTTGCGTCACAGTGAAAACGATGGCATCCATAAAAGGCATCAGCAAAACGTCGTTGTGGAGTACGTGGAAGATTATCCGAGTCGAACTGAAGCATGCATCCGTCCGAGACGTAATTGAATTCGTCGATTACGACATCGACCCCGACAAATGGATTCGAAGATTATTAGACCAAATTTCGAGCGGCAGATACGAGCCATCAACGCCGTTTCGGTTTACCATCGGGAAATCGAACGGATTCAGCCGCACAATGACTCAGCCGGCCATTCCTGACCTGGTTCTTTATCGGACAATAGTCGATGCGATCTACCGCAAAGCCCTGAAGAGAGAACATAAGCATGTCTACTTCAAGAGGGAACGTCTGCAACGAGCGCAGAACCAGAGCCAACAACAAGCAGCGCAGGCAGTGCAGTGGGCCACCCAATACCGAATGACGAGTCAGCGGAGCTTTTACAATTGGCTGAGATACGCACAGTACAGGAAGCAACTGCTTCTCCAGGCAGTACACCCGTATCTGGTTGTTACAGACATCACCAACTTTTTCGACAGTGTATTGCATTCGCATGTCGAAGAGGCACTTCGCGGACTTCCAGTAGACCCGCGGATGGTAGGCCTATTATTCTTTCTTCTTGAGCGCTTATCTATCCGCCAAGACTACGCTGGCTCTCATGGGATAAGCCTTCCTGTAGACGAGTTCGATTGTTCGCGAACCCTTGCTCATCTGATTCTTTTCAGCCACGATGACACGATGGCTGGGCTCGTAGGCGAGGAAAACTACGTGCGGTGGATGGACGACCAGAATTTGGGTGTTGCATCAAGGGCAGAGGGCTTGAGTGTCCTCTCCAAATTGGGCAGTTCGCTAGCCAAGCTGCACCTATCGCCGAATGCCAAGAAATCCCGTATCCTGACTTTAAGTGAGGCTCGCCGGCACTTTCACTTAGATCTCAATGCCTTGTTGGACAAGGCAGAAGCCACTTCCAAGAACGTAAAGACTCGAGGGCAGCGGTCAAGACTAGCCAACCAAGTGAGACAGATTTGGCGGAGAGTCCAGCAATATGAAAATGTCGGAGAGTTTGAAAAAGTCCTGCGTCGTTTATATAGGCTGGCAGGACTTGCCCGGCTTCGTTTCCTCCGCCGAAGGGCTTTGCGCGACGTTCTGGCTACCCCAGGTCTGGCCGAACGAGTCTGCGATTACATGCGATGCTCCGGTAGTCCAGCGGAGTATCTGAGGTGGGCTGAAAGTTTGATGCAGCATGAAGAGCAGATATATCCAGATGTTAATGTTGCGCTGACTGAAGGTCTGCTCCGGCTTGAGCCGAACAAATACGAGTCTGGGAAAATCCGGTCTATCGCGTCCGCATTTCTTTCAGGAAAGTTCAGCGTCGCGGTTGCTCCCGAGTGTAGGGCATTAGCTCCGCTTCTCGTTCTGAGGTATTCGGATAAGCGATCGCTTCCA
>JAJYNF010000208.1 GCA_021786455.1 Acidobacteriota bacterium | reverse complement strand
CTGCGGTCAAGCTGCAGAACCCAAACTCTGCCGCGATTGAGCTCGCGGTAAGCCTCTATTCAAATGAAGCCAGAATTATTTCTTTACGACCTCCTTTTTGAACTGTGGCTGCTTGCCGGTGCAATCAACCACGGCACGGTATTCCGTCACGGTGTAATAACTCGTTCCGGCCTTAAAGGCTTCCGCCATCGCCTCGGCCTCGGTCGCGCACTCCCGATCGAGCACGGGCGTTGTGCCAGTCGCGCCGGGCTTCACGAGAAAGAAGCGCGCGGTCGGTGTAGCCGTCGGTGAAGCCCCATCCTGTTTTGGCGTGCGTAAGGGCCGCGTTGGCGTTTGTGAGTTTTTTGCCTCTGCGGGTTCTGTCGTTGGTACTGGCATTTCTTCCTCCCACTCGCAAGAAATCACTTTTGCTGCTGTAGGTCGGCTGATGGCATCTCCAGGTCGCTGTGCTGGAGAAGTCCTGTCTCCCGATCACCCACCATCTGCTGCTCGCGGTATTCGGCGACGAGCAAGCCGCTTGGGTTATCCACCGTCCTCCGGGTTTCGACCAGCCGCACGGTGTAGCGTCCAACGATTTGGTCGGTCGTCTCCGTCCCTTTGTGGACTTCGTGGATTTCCTTCACCCCAAAAACCACGTAAGTCCACGGAGTGTTTTTGACGTGCTCAATCGACCGGATCGCAAAGTCCGAGATGATGTGGTTGTCTTTGATTTTGCCGACCGTATCCGCGTCGCGAAGTTGGCCGAGTGTGTAGGTCCGAAGATTCACGGTCATCATGTTGAGGGCGTCTGAAAGGTTGCGGTCAACCGAATCGGGCGTATAGCTCAAATACTGTTCAAGGAACTGCTTCACCCGCGCCCGGCCTTCAAGGTCACTTGGCGCAGCCTCGCTCGCAGCTTCCGCTGAAAACTCGAAGAGGCGGATAGGTCCGTGCTTTGCCGCGCCCACCACAGTTGCATCGCCCTTTTTGTCAACCCGAATGACCGTGGGCGGTTGCAGCCGCACATAGATCGCGAAAGCAAGCGACGTTAGGGCAAGCAGGCCGAAGATCATGGCAAGTAGCATGGCGCGGTTGGCGTAGGCACGAAGCATGCCGTCGTGTTCGTAATATTTGGTGTAAGTGGTAATCTCAGGGACGGGCGCGGATGACTTCGACAACTTCATATCTTTTGCCTTTCTGCCCGAGGGCTCCTATTTCTTCACTCCCGTCCATCCCCACATCGCCGTGCGGGCCATCACCATGACGGTGCTCCCCACATCGCCCCGCACAATCCGGCTTGCTAGAAAAGGGATCAGCGCAATGGATATAGAAAAGAGAATGCTCGCAAGCGCGAGCAATAGGTCCTGGCTTGAATTCTGAAAAAACCCTGCGACGCCCCCCGAGTTCAACACGTTTGAAACGCTGTTTGTGTTAAGCACAACCATGAGTGCACTGAATATCGCGTAAAGAATTCCCCACGCCTGGAAGACCAGCATATTAACGAGGTAGGTGCGGGCCAGTTGCCCAACGCCATTCGCCGGCAGCAAGGCCAGCACCAGCGGCCCGGTCACATAGAGCACCGAGCCGTATAATGAATAGAAAAGCGCGAACAGAGCATACGTGATAGGCAGAATGATAAGCGCCACGACAATCAGGAGGGCATCGAGCAGCCCCGACAAGCTCGCCCCTACGCCGCCAATAATCGACCACAAGGATTGGGTTCCGTTATTCGTCCAATAGCTCTGGATCTGCCCCATCCAGTTGCTGAACATGTCCGGGGCGCTGACGAAGCTCGTGATCGAGTGAGCCACGGAATTGAACATAGCGTTGATATCGCGGAAGATCGTGCCGTAGCTTGTGAATACGAGGCCGAGGAGCAGGTACTTGATGCCGGAAATACCAAGCGCGCGGACATCTCCGCCGCTTGAAAACGCCTGATAGGCCCCGTAGAGGAAGCTGATAATCAGGATGGTGCTCGCAATGCCCACGATACCGTTCGTAATGCCGTGGGTGTCAATCCCATTCAAAGCGTTCAGAAACATCTGCTGGAAATAGAACATGGCTCACCGGGGATTAAGCATTTGTTGGATTTGTTGCTGCAGGCCAACTGCATTAGCCGAGCCCATTTTGAGTTCTGCGCCGGCGTTGGCAAGATCCACGGCGCGAACTCGCATCAAATCGGCTAACGCCGCTTGCGTGTAGGCGTTCGCGCGCACAAGCCACGCGTCGGCCTGAGCCTCGATGATCGGGGCGCTGCCGGGAGCCGCCGTTTCGATGCTTTGGTTGATCTGCCCCGCAGCTTGAATTTCGAGATTCGCCAAGTTGTCGATCTCGATCGCCCGCTTCATCGCGTCCTCGGCCACTGCATCGCTCATATCAATTTCATTTCGAACAACAGGCGGGGCGGAGGTTTGGTTTGGAACAGTGCCATAGACCGCCGTGTAATCCTGGCTCGTCGTACCGATCTGATTGGCGTTCGCTGAAAGGAGATTGCTTTCGAGTTGCTGTGTGGTCGGGAGCGTGGCGCTTGCGACCGGGATACTCGTGACACTGCGGATTTGAGTAAACACCCCTTGAAGCTGTCCCACGAGCGCCTTTGCCTCGGAAATCAGCTGCTGGGGCCACACCACGGTCTGCTCGAAGTTCTGAATTGTTTTGTCCACGGACAGGATCGAATTCAACCCTCCGCCGATAACGCTCGAAAGGGTGCTTGCGATCGTGGACAAGCCCGCTTCCATAATCGCGCAGCACGGATCGATGAATTGGCTCTTGACCGGCCGAGGCACGGCCAGGAAGAATACCAGCGCAAGAACCGCAAGTCGGAATTTGTTTTTCCGGGCCCATCCGGTGGCACTTGATACCAACTGCCTCATGGATTTCCCAAGCTTCTGTAGTCTTTCCTTCATTTAACGGTCCTCCCTAAAGTCGCTACCTTGGCTGAAGCATTTTCTCGATTGAGTTGCTGAGCGCGCCCGCGTAGGCCGCGCCGCGCTTGCGGAGCGCGTTTGCATGGGCAAGGCCCGCCGCTTCCTGGCGTAGGTCGGCGGCAATCATTTTCTGGGTCAATGCTTGGCTCTCGATACTTGCTGCGACAGCGCTTGCAGTAAGAAAAGGCGCCGAGCCGGGCGCGGCTTGGCTGGCCGCGTTTTCGATTCGGTTGGCAATCCCAAGCTCGTTCTCGCCGGCGTTGTCGGTTTCTTTGAGCGTCTTCAGGTTGTCCTGAGCTAAGGCGTCGTCCATGTCCATCATCATTCGGTCCTGTGGGCTTGCCGCCGTTGCGGACGGCAGGGAGCCGTAGACATTCCTGTAATCCGTTTCGAGCGAGCCGAAATCGTTGACCTGCGGATTGCGGATCACGTTTTCGAGGCTCTGCGTTGCCGGCAAAGTCGCGCTCGCGAGGTTGATGTTGAAAATGCTCTGCATGAGGCTTCGGTATTGGGTGATCATTTGCGAGACAAGCGCCTTCGCTTGATTGATCAGCTGAACGGGCCAGGCGACGCTCTGGTAGAACGCACTAATAGCACCGGTCACGGTGTGGATTGCATTGAGCGCGGTTTGGATAAGGCCGTTGATGACGTTCAGCACGGCTTGGATCTCGCCAACCAGTGTCTGGCCGTAGGCGCGCTGCGGCCGGGCCACGAGAACCGCTGCGGTTGTACCCACAAGGGCGATAGCAAGCACCTGCTTTCGGTTTTTGGCTCTCACGATGCCCCACGAAAAGAGGAGTAAGAAAATCGTTGTCATAAACGCCCTCCGTTCCCGAGCCGCGTGTGGCTCACGATCCTTTTCGCACACTCCGAATTCCCGTGCTGACCACGTGTCATCTCAACCTGCGGCCACAATCTCCTCAGCCTTCGCAGCGGACTCCTCAGGTAGCGGCGGCAGGTCGGCTAATCCCCTCGGAAACTTCTCAGCGAGTTTCTGATAACACTCAAGAAGCGGACGGCCTTCACGCTCATTCAAAAACCGTGTCCGGTAGTGCCGCTCGCGTGGGAACGTCGTACAAATCCAGTAGTCAAGCGGCGTCGGCACAAGGCAAATTGTCTGGGTCGTCTCGGCCTTTTCGCCCAGCACCAGAAGCGCGCGGGCGGATTGGCCCTTCTGAGGGGCGCTGAATTCCTTCATTTCTCGAACCGCTGCAGGATTGAGCGAAAGGTGTTTTACCAGAACGCTGGTGTCACCCGGCTGCTGACCGATGATCTTGGTTGTGGCATTTTTAAGAATTCCGGGACCATGCTCGCGCGGCCTCGTTTCTGTGCCGACAAAATCTTCTGGCGTCTGGCTGATGCCCCAGACGCTTCCGTAGCGTTTGCGGGCGGTGCGAAAGAGCTGAACGACTTCAGGGGCAAGGCTTGACGAATCAAGCAGCGCCCAGCACTCATCGAGGACAGTTATTGAAGGCTGTCCTGTCTTGCCGGAAGCTCGTTCGGAGACCGCGTGGGCGATGACCATGCTCATCGCAGTTTCAAGCTGCGGGTCCGAACTCAGCCCCTCGACGTCGAAAAAGAGCCAGCTTGCGTCGAGCCTCATGGTCGTCCGGCGATCAAACAAGTTCGCGTAAACACCTTTGTCACCAGTCCAAGACCGGAGCTTGACCGAGGCGAGTTTCGCCTCATCCATCGTCCGCTCGATCCGCTCTTCATCCCGCCAGTTGGCGAGTTCTTCCTTGAGGTCGTTAAAAGTCGGAATAGGATTCGAAAAGCGCGAGGCGCAGCGCTTGTATGTGCGGGCGATGGCGTCGCTCAGAAGATTATCAAGCAACGTGTCATCGGAGCGCCGATCGTGGCCGATCATGTGGAGCGTCAGGTTTTTGAGAAACGCGATCTTGTCTTTGGTCGGCTGAGTGTCACCGGGCGGCAGGTCCCATGGGTTGAGCGTTTCCCGACCTTCGAGATCCACGGCAATCGTGCGCCCTCCCATGAGCTCAACCAGCGGCCGGTAGGAGTCCCCGCGCTCGATGATCGAAATGAGCGGGTTTGTCCTCGCGAGCATCAACAGGAACATCTGCGCCATAAAGGTTTTCCCGCCGCCGCTTTTCGCCATGATCAGCATGTTGGCGTCGCCAAGCGATGAGTCGAAGGGCGAGAAGGGAATCAACTGCCGCTCGGGAGTTTCAAAAAGCATCACCGGCGAGTGCGGCGTTCCGCGCCAGGGGACTTCAACGGGCAATAAGTCCGCAGCGTGAAGTGTGAGCTGCGGAATCTCGCGCTTGTTGACGCTCGCCATGGCAGGCAAGCTCCCGAAATAGAGCCGCTTTTGCGCGAGCATCTCCGCGGTCCCGCGCGCCCCATTCATTCGGGCAAGGGCATGAAGGACACGCTGTCGCCGGTCGGCAAGAATCCGTTCTGCTTCTTCGCGATCCATCCGACTGTGAATCGGCTTCGAAGTCCTGATCCCGACAATCAGGCTTGCCTCCGAGACCTTGAGCGAGCTTGAAATGACTTTTTTCAGGACTTCGATTAACTGCTCCTCGGCAACCTGGGCGTCAACATTGAGGCGAAAGCCCCCGTGAATGTCGCGCTGGGCGGCCATCATTTTTCGCAGACGCGACTTGAACTGTTTTTGAACCTTGGCCTGGTCGGGCAGCGTGACTTCCACGTTCGCGACCAGCGGAAAAGGCATGGCGAGAAGTTCCCGCAGCATTCCGGGGAAGGTGGCGTCGGGGAGGTCTTTGAGGCTGATGAAGGAGTAAAGCAGACCGCCGATTTTGAGATAGTCATCGGCTTCGTCCTCGATATTGACGTTTGCGGCCTGAGCGCGGGCGCTCTCGTAAACCAACTGATGTTCAAAGGATCTGAAACGGAGTGTGTCCTGAATCAAAGGATTCAGTGCGCGCTTGATTTCGAGAAACAATTCCTGGTGCGTCAGTCTCCTGGCGCCTATTCCGGTCGTGTTGAGGGTCGCTTCGACGCCGGCCATTAGGCTGTTGAATTCGGCAAGGAGGTCCTCATGCTCGCGTCGCGTGCGCTCAATAGACTTCGTTGCCGCGAGGCTCATGCCGCCTCCCGCGGATGATTTCATCTTTCGCTTCCATTCAAAGTCAGGTGATTGGTGATGGATTCGTGGGTTCCAGATGAAATAGGCGTGAAGCAGATGCCGGAGATATTGCCCTTTGCCGTCCCTCTCGCGCCACGCAAGAACATGCTCTTGGTCAATCGTCTGAAGAACTGCACTGGGGTTGCGTTGCTCGCGATTGTACCGCGCGAGCAAGTCGCCTGTCCCTTCCGCGATTTCAAATCGTATCTGCATCCGCACGGACCGCTCCGGGAGCGAACGCACCAGGGCTTCAAGGGCCTGCTTGTTGCGATTGCGGTCGTCGTCGCTTGCGTAAAGCGATGTCAGGCCGCTCAGCTCGTACCCGGCGACGAATGAGCCATCGGTCTGGATCGCAACATCGTCCAGCAGATCCCGGATTCGCAGTTGCTCGCACAAGGCGGGCGCAGTGAGAGAGCGTTCGTACTGATCCAAAGTGACGGGCATCATTCGTCTCCGTACTTGAGATAAGGCTTCGTGAGTTGTGTGTCGGCCTCAAGCGCCGAATAGACGTGGGGCTTCGCGTGGAAGTCGACCCAATCGAGCAAATAGCCCCGCTGCTTGTTGTATTTGAAAAGCATCAGGCCCGGAACGCTCAACAGTGGCACCAAATACTGGACCACCATGTTCATGGGCAGGCCGAACATCTCACGATGAAGGAAGCGGCCCAGGATGTTTGAAATAATCGCAAGGGCCAGGATCGCAAAAAGGTCTTCGGCTTCAAGGCCAAGAAACGTCACCCTTGTCCGCAGGTTTCGCTGCACGGGCGTCACATCAAGTGGCATGAAAAGTCCTCCGAGCCTTTAGTAATTCGTGAATTCATACGTCCCATTCCCTACGTCACTCCGCCCGCGCCTTGGCTCACGAAGAACTCAGCGAGGCGCAAAAGGCCCGAGATCAGCAGGCACAGACCCGCCGTTAGGAAATGCCGCTGCCAACTTTGGCTGTAGTGCACCCGAATGTCGGTGGCGAGTGTTACGCCGCCGGCCACGACTTCGAGCGCCGCGAAGAGCGGCATGATGACGTTCGCAACCCAGTTGACGAGCGTCACGAGCGATATCCAGTAGACGCTGGGGTCGTTCCACGCCCTTTGCGAAGCGAAAGTCTCAAGCGCCCGTACGAGGCCCGACCCCATCAGGCAAGAGAACCCTCCGTACATCGCCTGGTAGTAGGCTTGGCCGCGAGAGAACCGCAGGATGGCAACGATGAAGAAAACGGCGGCAAGCGTGGGCAGAATGACGTTGCCCGTCCAGTTTGTCAGGTTCAGAATGCCGTTATAGAAAGACACATCTTCCTCCCGCTACATCGCCATCGCCCGAACCAGGTACCACAGGCCTGAAACGCACATGAACGCGAGCGCTAGCGCCACCAGGCGCATCGCCGGTTTTCCGGTGGCGAAGTTGATGATGGCGCCGAAGACGGCAAGCCCTGCGGCAATCGGCATAATGACGCTCGCAAGGTAAGTCCAAAGGCTTCCCAGAACGTCGGTCATCGAGTATTGGGTTCCGGTGTTGAATTGGGTCATCAGGGTGTAAGTAGTCTGAACGCCCAGCAGAAACAGCGCGCCTAGGATCGAAGGCAGAGGATGACCCCCCTCGGCTGTATCGAGGAGCGCGCGAACGACCATGAAGGCGGCAAGGACTGGCACCATCCGTGCGATCACGAAGTTCCGGACAAAACTTGAAACGTCGCTTTCAAAGCCTGCCAGCCAAGGCGAACTGATGCTTCCGCCGAGAGCCGGTACGTTGACCCCAAATGCCCCGAATAAGCTCAACAAACCAGGCAGGGTCAGGAAAACGACTGCCCAGAACATCCATTTCATAAACCCGCTGCCGATAACGAAGCTGATTCCACCCGTCTCGCGCCGCAGGCTAATGCCGGCGAGCACAAGGCACAGAACCGATGCTGAGGGACCCAGCAGCAGCATCAGGTTCGCGATATCGGTCAAGAGTTGGGGCGTCGTCATCGGTGTTCTCGAAAAATTCCATCTTGGTTATGGGCAGGCAGCCTGGATCGTGCGTTGTCTCTTTCCCGAACTGCCTGCCCGGGTCAAAGTTGCCTGTCTGCGCCCGCTTGCCTGCGCCGGCAGGGTTGAGAGGATTCGCGTTTTCGGTTAGGTGACACCTCCTGTTCCGTTCGTGATCCAGTACTCGATCAGGCGCGTCACACCGGAAACGGCAAGCAAGGCTCCGGCCGCAAACAGCCACCTTCCGAAGCCTCGCCCGGTCAGCCAGGACACGATAGCTCCCACCACCGCGCCTCCGGCCGCCACCGGAGCGATCACGTTCCCAATCCAGTTGATGAAGTTCAGGAACGCTCCCTCGGGCTGCGCTCCCGTCTGCCCCTGGACTGCCACGTTGAACTGGGGCGTGCTGCCCAAGTTCTGAGCCATGGCATAATCCCCGAGGAGGATGAAAGCGATTGCCACGAGAACCAGGGGCCGCTTAGCGCGTGCGGCCCACTGAGCCTTGATGGTCACAGAGTCCTCCTTTCTGGTTGGGCCGGAGGCAGGCTGGATCCGGAGTCATAGGAATTCGGCCGGCGCTTCGGCCCAACCGCGAATGTTGTGCAATGAAGATTTGTTTCTGTCAAACAGCTGACAAAACATCCCTGGGACGCTTTCCGGAATACACAGAAGACCACGTCCCTCGGTCCGCTCCATGATACAGTTGCAGTTCCAACCTGGCCCGCAGCCTCGCGTCTCACTTGGTCGCTCAGGACGGAGCAACTCGTGGACCCCCTCTGTTCTTGCGAGTCGCAAAATCGCCTGAAGGTGGCGGTTCCCTCGAAGTGTTCTTGCAGCCGCATTCGAGGGAACCGGCTATTGGCGGGAACGAGTGAGGTGGGCTGGTTTGGCAAGACGAACTCCTATTCGCGCCTATTGTTGATCTTGATTGCCACTCGGCTGTGAATGTGCACTTGCGCCCTGCGGATAGAGCTGGCTCATCTCTCGTTGCAACTCGAGCAGTTCGCGCAGTTCCTCAAGGTTCGGCACGGTCTGCGTAGTGCGGGTGGTGGTAGCAACGCCGGTCCCTGACTGCACCTCTGGGACAGGCGCAGACACATCGTCCGTTTTCTGGAGCACGATGTAGAATCGCGTGTTTCCAGGAACGGTCACAACAATGTTCGGATTGAACGACAGTTGGTTCAGCTCGTTCTGGCCGGCGATTCCCACATTGTCGGCAATTCGCTCCCTCAGTAAGCCGCTCTCGGATAGAGGCCCCGAAAAATTGCCCGCGCCCACCAAGTACGAAGCCATCGTGCCAAGCCCTGTCAGCGTCTGGACGAGAAATCGCGCGCCTCGCCTTCTTCCATTCACCAGGCCCTTGACCGGCCCGTAGTTCAACCCCATCGAGATGCCGTCAATCTTCTCGCTCGCGCCGTCCGGAAAGTCCATTCGAGTGAAATGCAGCGAAACGTATCCCGAGGGATTCGCCTGATCGAGCTTTCCGATGGCCTTTGATCCTGCCGGCACGACGATTTGGCCGTCTTGCTCGTAGTTGTATTCGATTGCGGCCACGACGGGGCCAGCAACCGCCGTGCTTGCTGGCGCTTCAAGCCGCGCAACGAGACGCGCTCCTGGCGGCAGGATCGAGTCAAGTGAAGGCTGCGCTAGTCTCAATGCGACGGGCGTTGAGGCTGAATTGCCCGCAGGTATCAGCTTCCGCGCGAGGCTTCGAGCCGCGTTTTCATTTCTTACAAAAACGAGCGAAGGCTTCTTGAGGTTGTCGTCGGTTTTTGGCGAGGTCGTGGCGCCGCTCTGAGCATTCGGAGCAGCATAGTCTGGAGCGTATCCCGACTGCGCATACTCTTTCTCTAGCGCTGTGTCGGGGAAATGGATCTTTCCGAGCGCATATTTTTGGTTGCCGCTGTGATTGCCAGTCGTCGCCGAAGCCGGAGTCGCTGCGCCTTGGGCGCTCGCTGGGCCACCCTGTGTTGGCGGTAGGAGAGTGTTGGCCGTGGCATTGGGGGCGGCAAGTTGGCTCCCAAAAGTCGGCTGCGATGTCCGCCTGATGTCTTCCGGCGTCACCTCGCCGTTGCCGGAAGGGGCTTGGTTTTGGACCTGCGCATTAAGCAATGGCGTGACGGAACCGGCTTGCTGCTGAGCCTGTCCCGGTGTTACTCGCCGGCCTAGATCGGGCTGGCCTCGATGCTGCCACACTTGTTGCTGCTTCGGTTTTTGCGGTGAAGAAAATATCGCAAGGAAGAACAGCAAGACGCCGATGGCCGCGGCGACGAGCACGAAAAGGGTCTTCGACTTGTCCTTTCCGAGTTCCTTGCGGGTGGTTGGAGATACCGGCCTCGAACCCTGGGACGCTTTCCTGAACTTCCGGAGCAGCTGCTCGAGCGACGCCGCCGGCTTTTCTGGCTCGGCATCTTTGAGAAGATCCTCCTCATGGGCCTTGGTTTCGCCGCTACTTTTCGCTACTTCGTCTGGCATGGTAGTCCTCCTGAGATGTGCTGACTCCAAAACCGATGGGCGCGAGAGCCGGTTCATTTACAGCGCCCGCCTCGGCCATCTGCAAAAAGAGCGTTTCATTCGACTGTTTGTAGGGCGGGCGCTCGAAGACCACGACACCATCCGCCCGCTCGCCCGGCCCCAGGCGGCGCGTGCTCAGCTTGTAGGCGATCACGGGCAACTGCTCAGCGCTCGTCCACCGGGCGTGCTTAATCAGCTTGCCCTGCTTTGTTTCTCCGCCCAGTTGAACTTGTGGCGGCATGAGCAAGATCGCGTGGCTTTGGGGATTGACCACTGAAAACAGAACGATCACATCCTCGCCGCCGTCAATCACTTCACTCACACCGGCGCGGATTCTTTCTCCTCCGGCAACTTTGGTCGCGGGATGTTCACCGTGGAGTTTTGGCAAGGGATTGCGCTGCTGGCGCTCCAAAAGCTCATCAAGTGCGCTCAAGTGAGAGGCGATTGGTGGCGCAATCGCGGCATCGTAATAGCTGGCAGGAACTAGCTCTGAGGAAGATGCGGGATCTCCTGAAGCCATTGTGCCCGTGGTGGTTTGGAGATGTGGGGATGTTTGGACGGAAAGGGTCTCTCGGACGCCCACGGGGAGACTTGATGGCTCGACAATGAAGCTCCTCACCGGCCGGTAATTCACCAGAAAATCCACAGGCGGCTCCGCCTCTTGACCCTTGCTTACCAGCAACATGCAAAGTTCATGCCCGTTGGCAGTTGAAATCAGCAGGTCCGACTCAGCGGGGTTAGCCGTGAGCACTTTGACGAACACGAGGTCGGGTTCGTGATCGGAGTGTTCGGCTTGGAACAGCGCGGGGTCCCCAACGGCCACCGAGGTGACAGCTTCCGGAACCCTGATGGCTGTCACGAAGTGCGCAGTGAGGTCAACTACGGCAACCGTCCCGGATGTCTGCGTATGGTTCACGATTTGAGGCTGAGGGTCGGGTGTTTGCCCTTGCGCGTGGGCAATGCATGCCAGGAACAGCGCAAGACAGAATGCTTTCTTCATGGATTCCCTCCAGTTTCTGTTTCGAGACGCATTGCGCGATAACGCTCGGCAACATGAGACACATACAGAAAGACTTCCCGAGAGGAATATGCCGGCCCGCGCGCGAGGATCGG
>JAJYNF010000060.1 GCA_021786455.1 Acidobacteriota bacterium | reverse complement strand
GAAGCTGCTCAGCTTCTGACGCCTAAAGTATAGCTCACCCCGCGTGGGAGTGTCCAGCGCCGCCAGCAGGTGCAGCAGCGTCGTTTTTCCGGTTCCCGATTCGCCCACCAACGCGATCCGCTCGCCTTCTTGCAGCTCGAGGTTTAAGCCCTCAAAGACGACCACGTCTTCCGTCGCCGAGTGGAAAATCTTTGCCAGATTTTCAGCCAGCAACAATGGAGCGGCACCCCTCATGCTTACTCGTACCTCAAAACCTCGGCGGGATTCAAACGGGCCGCGGCCCGCGCCGGATAAAGCGTAGCTAGAAAGCTGATCGCCAACGCTGCCGCTGCGATCCACACCCCGTCACCCATTCGAGGGTGGAACGGCACCGCCGACAATGAGTAAACCTGCGGGGAAAGGGGAAAAAGATGAAAGCGCTGCCCTGCCCAGGAGATTCCATAACCGAGCCCCAGCCCGAGAACCGTGCCGAGCGAACCAATCGCCAGCCCGTATAGCTTGAAAATTCTTGACACCTGGTTTGGCCGGGCTCCCATGGACATCAGCACGGCAATGTCACGGTTTTTTTCCATGACCATCATGGTCAAGGTGATGAAAATATTCAAAGCCGCGACGAGCACAATCAGGCCGATGGTGAGAATGGTCACCAACCGCTCCAAATTCATGGCATGGAGCAACGACTTGTTTTGTTCCATCCAGGTGGTGGTGTCAAAGCCCGGCCCGGCGGCTCGGCGTAGCGAGCGAGCCACCTGCTCGGCGAGATATACATTGTCAATCTTGAATTCGATGTCCGATACGACGTTCTGTAAATCGAAGAGCCGCTGCGCGGCCGCGAGGTTGGTAAAAGCCCAGCTCGAATCGAAATCGTAAAATCCAGAGTCGAACACCCCCACCACACGGAAGTGCCGGAACTTGGGTACGGTTCCGAAGGGTGTCAGGGCCCCCTGCGGACTTGTGACGGTGACCGTGTCGCCGACGAAAACTCCCAGCGACTCCGCCAAATCCTTGCCTAAGATAATCGGATCTGCATGCGCAAAGGTTTGGCTGAGCCCTTGAAGGGAACCTTCGGGGAGGTGGCGCAGTAAGGCACCCACCCGGACTTCGCGCTCCGGCTCAATTCCTTTGAGTACCGCGCCCTGGGCGCGTTGCCGGCTCGAGATCAGAACCTCCTCGTAAATGGCGGGAGCGGCTGCAACCACGTGGGGGAGCTTGGAAAGACGCTCTGTCAGCCGATTGTAGTGCCGAATGCCGTCATTCTTTACACGGATCAAATTAACTTCCGTCACCGCCCCCAGCAATTTCTTCTCCAGCTCAGACTTGAACCCGTTATTGACCGATAGCGCCACCACCAGCGCGCATACCCCGGCCGCCACCCCAAGCACAGAGATCACCGTGATGACGGAAATCGCAGCTTGCCGCCGTTTAGCCTTCAAATACCGCAGCGCGACGAAGAGTTCAAAGCCCATCTTCGTCTTCATTATCAACGACCGTGTCCGCGCGGCCAAGCGAATTTCCAAAGCAACGATACGCGCGAGGAATGGGTCGAGTCACATCCGCGCGGAGGGGAACCATGCGCCCCTTGGCTCCTGATATTCGCCGATGGACATTAGGAGCATGGGCTTCCCCAGGCGAAGCCCCTGGTGAACGCACCAGCGTAACAGGGTGGACTGGCGTGTAGGAAGCAACAGAGAGATGGGGGAGGCCGACAGGGAAGCGGCTCCCAAAATGAGGGCTTGCAAATCCTGATCCGTCTCCGCCACGCCGTGGCCTGCCTGCCACAACGAGAGCGTTGACGCGTAGGCTGTCGGTCGGCCTTGCTTGACCAGAATCACGGGAGAACATTTCCCGAGGCAATCAGAGAGTTCATTCGAGCGGTCAAAACCGTGAACATGAGCCGAAAGAGCCGCCGTGGCCTCCAGGTCATCCGCGGTCATAGGTCGGACCCTGGCGTCAGTAGGCGCTTCGTCTTTGGGACGCCCGGTGAGCAGCATCAGCGGTTCCTTGACCTCAAATCCGAGCGAAGTGTAAAGAGAGATGGCCTGGGGATTAAATGCGTCCGTGGTCAGTCGCGCGCCAGGCGCCGTGCCGGCTCGTTGAAGCAGATGTTCCATCATGCGTCGGCCGATGCCACGGCGCTGAAATGGCGGGTCCACGGTGACCGGACCAATGCTCAGAACGAGCGCCCGCTCATCCAGAAACGCAGACCCTACCACGTGCCCGTCGGCTTCCGCCACAACCCCATACACCTCCGGATGATCGAGCTGCGTGGATGCCACGCGCGCCGCCAGCGTCTCATCCGTGTAAGCCGAGGGAAAACCATGCTCATCGTTAATCCTTTGGAATGCCCGGAAGATGATGCGTCCGCAGGCGGCAGCGTCTCCGCTTACCGCCGCGCGCAGTTGGATAGTCATGTAGCGTCGTTGCCCTTCAATCCAAGTTTGACTCAGCCGCGCTGAAGGTAAAAACGGCTGAAAGGAAATTGCCGTTCCCCAGGCCGGGCCCCCTCCCAGGGCCAGGATTTGGGTCACGCGAATTCAGCGAAGCCGTTTTTCCGGTCGAAGCAATGGAAACAGGATGACGTCGCGGATGGAGCGAGAATCGGTCAGCAGCATCGTCAGACGGTCAATGCCGATACCCTCACCGGCGGCCGGCGGCATGCCGTAGCTGAGAGCGCGAATGTAATCCTCGTCTATGGTATGCGCTGCCAGGTCGCCCCGCTCCCGCAACATTTGTTGATACTCGAAACGATCGCGCTGCTCTGCCGGATCGTTCAATTCGCTAAAGGCGTTGGCAATCTCCATGCCTCCGGCGAAAAGCTCGAATCGTTCCACGAAGTTAGGGTCGTCGGCCTTTTGCTTGGCGAGGGGAGAGACCTCGAGCGGAAAGTCCAGAATAAACGTTGGCTGAATCAAGTGACGCTCGGCAACGGCATCAAACAAAGATTGTAGGGCTGCCCCCGGTGATGTGCCGGGCGGAAGCGCGACCGGCTGGGCGGGCGCTTGGGTTTCCTTGCGGGCTCCCGCCTCGGTAGGCTGGTCCGCGCCTCGAAGCCCTTCGGCCCACCGATTATAGACCTCGATCCAGCGAAAGGCCGCCTTGGGCTCTGCCAAATCTTCCAGGCGGGGTTGCTCGGTGGGCCCCTGAGGCCAAAAGCGGACAACAGCTTCCTTCATCGGCAGCCGCTCGAACCGCGCCAAGGAGATTTTGTGACCAGCCCACTCAAATTCCAGGCTGCCGAGAGTCGCTTCGGCGGCGTGCCGCAATAATCGCTCTGTCAGCGCCATCATGTCGTGATAGTCGGCGTAGGCTTGGTAGAACTCCAGCATTGTGAACTCGGGATTGTGCTGTGTTGAGATTCCCTCGTTGCGGAAGTTGCGATTGATTTCATATACGCGCTCCAAGCCGCCCACCAGAAGGCGTTTTAAGTAAAGTTCAGGCGCGACGCGAAGGTAGAGATCAAGGTCGAGCGCATTATGATGAGTCACAAACGGGCGTGCCAGCGCGCCGCCGGCGAGCGGCTGCATCATGGGCGTTTCCACTTCGAGGTAACCCTCCGCATTAAGAAATTCGCGGATGGCTCTGACCAACGCCGCGCGGCACTCAAAAACCTCCCGCACCCGCTGGTTAACCATGAGGTCAACATATCGCTGGCGGTAGCGAACCTCCACATCCGCCAGGCCATGCCACTTTTCAGGAAGCGGAAGAAGGGCTTTGGCGAGGAAGTGAAGGCGTTCCGAATGGACGGTGAGTTCGCCGGTGCGCGTGCGGAACAAATAGCCCTCGACGCCAACCAGGTCTCCCAGATCGAGCAAGCGATAAAGTTCGAAATCCCGCTCCCCAACGGCGTCCAGGCGCACATAGAACTGCAATTGCTTGCCCCCCCCCGCCAAGTGCCCGAAACCGGCCTTCCCATGGGGGCGCAATGTCATGATTCGCCCGGCAACCCGCGCCGGAACCCGCGCGGCGCTTAGTTGCTCGGCGGAGCGGCTGGAATACTCCGTTAGAACGCCAGGGATCGTGTGAGTAAATTGAAATTTCCGAGGATAGGCTTCGTAGCCGAGGCTGAGGATAGCGCGCAGCTTCTTCTCGCGCTGCAGCGCCAGCTCGTCACCCTCCGTACCTGCGGGGGACAATCGCATCCACCTCTTTCACCCAGACCTACGCCTCAACTGAAGGCTCGCATTATAGGGAGCATGACAGACCGGTGTCAAGCAACCGACACCCCCAGAAGCGGCGCGAGCGTTTTTTTGGCCTAGACCAGCAAAAACCAAATCAGCTTCGTGGGCGACCGGCTACCGGTTAGAATGGCAAGGTGGCTGATTTGTCCAGCGCGGAAGCGAGTCGTCCGCCGCGCGGCACCGATGGTGCCCGCGAATGGTGGGCGCGCGTGGATCGCGTCGGCTGGCGACGATTCTTTCTTGCGCTTCTCACGCTGGCCTTGGCGTTGTTGATGGCCCTCTATGCGACCGCGCTGCGCGAGTCAGGTCATTACGTTACAGGCGCGCTCACCGCGCTGTTTGCCCTTGGCCTGGCGGGTGTGATTGCGGCCCGCATCGTCCCTCGCTTGGTTCGCCGAACTCGGCTCGAACGCTGGAGGGTGAGGATCCACTATGAACTGACGCGCGAAGGCGCCGTCTATCTTGCCCTTATCATCGTCATCGGAATCGCCGCCCTCAACACGGGTAACAATCTCCTCTTTATCGTTCTTGCCAGCTTATTGGCAGGCATTCTAGCCTCCGGAGTTCTCTCACGGCTGGTCCTGGAGGGTCTCGAGCTGAAGTTGACCTTACCCGAGCATCTATTTGCCGAGCGCCCCGTGGAGGCGCGCCTGACGTTAGTGAATCTTAAACGCTTTTCCCCGTCATTTTCGATTACGGTCAGCGGCCGGGTGAATAAGAACCGCAAAGGCGATCCAGATGGACACATTCCGCCGCGTATCCTCGACCAGCCGGTCTATGTCCCTTATCTTCCTCATCGCGCCACGGTTGGCCAGCGGGTGGAAATTATCTTCCCGCGGCGCGGGCGGTACACGCAGGACGGCTTTCGGGTCAGCACGAAGTTTCCTTTTGGTCTCTTGCGCAAGTCGCGTGAAGTACTTACGCGCCAGGAGGTTATCGTCTTTCCTGGCGTGGAGCCGATCCAGGACCTCTTGCAATTCTTTCCAAATTTGGGGAGTCACGTCGAAAGCCCGTTGAAAGGCCACGGCCACGACCTCTATGCAATCCGCGACTATCGTGAGACCGACGCGGCACGCCACGTGGATTGGAAAGCTTCAGCCAAGGCCGGGAACCTAAAGGTGCGGGAATTTACCCGCGAGGACGAACGTCGGTTCACATTGGTTTTTAACCGTCTAGTGCCGAACATTTCAACGCTCTCGCCTGCGCAATTCGAGAACGCCGTACGGCTGTGTGCCTGCCTGGCGTGGCACTTGTACGAGATCGGTGCCCAGATGCAGTTTTTAACCGATAACTTTTCGGCGGCCATGTCATCCTCCGCGGAGGTTATCTATCCCGCCCTCGAAAGACTTGCGCTCATTGAGCCCGCAGCCACAAACGGCCCGCCATTCTGGGCTGGACGTGACCATCGGCTGGAAGGTTTTCGGGTTATTTTTACCGGCCAGCCAAGGAGTTCGATTGTGCCAGGCGAATGGGGCGCCGCGCAGTTTGTGTTTTTCAACGAACTGAGCAGCATGGCTGCCAAGGACAGTGCGTGAGCGTGGCCCGGCCAGGAATTGCCGGCCTTGCGCCTTCCCCCGCCGGCGGAGGAAGCTAGATTCCTTAAACCGGCCGCGATCATTTTTTCAATGTGCCTTGCTCCACGCCGGCCCCTCGCCGCGCGAGGACGACGGCGCCCAGCGGGCCCGCGTCGTCATCGAGTTTTCCGGGAAGGATCTTGACGGCTCGCGCCCGCCCAGCGTGGATGAAATATTCATAGGCTGTTTCTCGGATGGCGGCAACAAATTCATCCCTCAGTCGTGCCGCGATCCCACCGCCGATAACAACTCGTTCCGGATCGAGGAGGTTGACGGCGTTGGCCACCAGGATGCCCAAGTAATATTGGGCGCGTTTGAAGACCTCTTCCATGACCCGATCATGCTTGTTCAGCGCGCTCTGGATAACGCTGCTGGTCATGCGGGTGTGCCCCTTTTTCCTCATGATCTTCGGCACCAGGCTTTTTTGGCCGGATTGAATGGCGGCACGCACGTCCCGCTCCATGGCCGTGCGGCTGGCCAGCGCTTCCGCGCAGCCTCGATGTCCGCAATGGCAAAGTGGACCGTTGACCAGGATGACCGTATGGCCAATTTCCCCCGCGCCGCCGCATGCGCCCTCAAAGAGCTTGCCGTTGATGATCAGCGCGCCGCCGATGCCCGTGCCGACAAAGATACCCACCAGATCCTTGGCGCCTCGGCCCGCCCCGAGGGCGTATTCGCCCATCATTCCGACATTCACGTCATTATCCACCCGCACGGGCACGCCCAGGCGTTGGCGCAACTCGGATGCCAGCGGGACGTTCGTCCAGCCGAGGTTCGGCGCCTGCTCCACTACGCCGTGGCGCGCGTTGATGGTTCCTGGCGCGCCAACGCTCACCGCCGCCACGTTCCCGCTCCGGATGGCCGCTGACCCGAGCGCGGCTTTGATCACCTCAGCCATTTTGGCAATGGTCACGCGGGGCTTCTGCCCGACCGGCGTGCGAACCTTTTCCGATGCCAGCAGCCGGTACTTTTCATCCACCACCATCGCCCGCAAGCTCGTCCCTCCCAGGTCCACGCCGACGTAATAGTTCTTACGGGATGCCATCCTCAGCCTCCGCAGAGTGTCATGCCACGCCGTTGCGACAGTTTATCGCACTCTGGCTTCGGCGCGCCCACAAACAGATCTTTGAGAAAGGCTCCGCGGGAACTCCACGCTTCTCTGCGCCCTCTGAAAATGAGTCCTCGGTCGGTCGGCAATGGCCCCGGAAAGCCCTCCAAAGCATCCTCCGAGCGCCGGTCCGAAGGCAGGACTCAACTCCCGCCCGGCGTGAAGCTCACGACTCGCGGCTGGTAGCTTGTAAGGAGACCAGAGTATCGGCCGGCTGAAAGGCCGGAAGTGTTTGCGGGTCGCGCCAATTATCGAGCAGGGCGATTTGTTGTACGCATTGAAGCGTGCAATGAGGGGCACAATCCTTGCGGGTAAAATACTCCTGACGTATGCGCTCACGGGTGTATTTCTCGAGCGGAATGCCGGGGTAACCGCGTTGTTGCGAGCAGTAGTGGACCAGCCCGTCTTCGCAAATATAGAGGTAGCGGCTGCCCGCGCGGCAGCGCCAGGGGTGCGGCCGGCCTCGGGCGAGATCATGCTCGAAGCCGTTGAAGCGCGAGTAAGATCGCTTGCCAAAGCTCATAATTTGCTCGAAAATCTCGCGCTGCCGCTCCCCGAGCGGTTGCACCTGGCCGTGATGGTCGTGCAAGATCCCTACGGTCGTGGTAAACCCAAGCTCAATGGCGCGGCGCGCTACCGCCAGCGCATCCTCCGGATTCGGCATCATGCTGCCCAACACGGAATTGATGTTGACTTGAAAAATGGCGTGATGCGCCAGGAGTTGAAGCTTCTGGTCGAGCACCTTCAAGCTTTTCTTGGACACGTCATCCGGCAACACATTGTCAATGCTAATCTGCATGTGCTCGAGGCCGGCGTCGTTGAGCGCTTCGATGCGTTGAGCCGTGAGCAGATAGCCGTTCGTGATTAAGCCAGCCATCATGCCTTTTTGTCGAATCCGCCGGATGAGCTGGTCGAGTTGGGGGTGCAGAAGGGGTTCTCCGCCGCTAATCGTAATAACGCGGGTGCCGAGCTCACCGAGGCGATCAATCCGCCAAGTCATCTGTTCGAGCAGCACTGGCTTTGAGGAATTGTCGTACTCATTGCAGTAGGAGCAGGAGAGATTACAGCGGCGAATGGGAATAATATGGGCCAGGACCGGATGCCGCGACGACACGAGCCCGCCAGCGATCATCTTCAGCTCTCGCCACCGCGTGTGGATGAAACGAATCCGCCGGCGCAGTGTAAGCCTGGTCATTTTGGTTGAACGCTCACAGGGACGCGGGAGCGGGGCCTTCAGCCCTAGACACCGCCGGCCCTCCTCGACCCGCCCCCCCCAGTCATTCCGACCGAAAGAAGCCCACGCCGATGAGCATATATCGCCCGCAACTAACCCGCAAGACAACCACGCTGAAACGCGAAATCATGCGGCTGAAGCGTCCCTTTCTCGCGCCAAAGGGGAGCCACGGCTCCGCAGCAAAGGTTGCCCTCCCGGCGATCGGGCCGCTCTCAGTGGATTCGGCCGCGTGCCACGTTTCGGCCCCCCCTCGACGACTCAGGATTTTGCGGAGGGCCGGCAATGGCAATCGGCATCCTCGCTAGTCCATATTCACACGTTTGGCGCCCTTCACCCGTAGCCGGAATTCGGAAGGGGGAATGCCCCGGTTAACCTGAATGTCGCTGTAACGCGCGGTCATGTAATCCCCGCTCGGCTCAAAAAATTGCTGTTGCACTGGAAACCAGGACTCCTCGTTAATCCACAGGTCAATTTTGGAGAGCTGGGCGGCCACATTCTTGTTCCGCGGCGTCAACTCCAACAGCGCCGTCTGATTCCCTCCCATCGGTTCTTCCTTCGCAAACCGGATGTCGTAAGCTCTCTTTAGCTCCTGCGTACTGGACCCGAACCCCAACAGCAGAAACTGCTGCACCAGTTCCTGATGGTGGCTCAGATTATAGACCTGAATTTGGTTGATGTTCGGCAGATACATTTCCCCTGTCTTTTTTCGGAACAGAACGGTCTTTGCGTCGGGAGGATTGAAGTCAATGCGGATTTCCGGGTGTCGCCCGCTGCGGAAATAGAGTGTTCCCGTTTCGGTCAAGCGGTCGTTCACCAGTACCGTGACCTTCGTGTAGGTGAGTTTCGCGGAAATATCCTTCAAGCGCCTGCCGGCTTCGTTCATCCGTTCCAATATTTCCGCCAGGGTCAGCCTTCCGGAGTACTTGTGATGACCGAGCACCGCCGTGGCGGGTGTCGCCAACCCCAAGGCACTCGCGGCGGTGAACAGCCCCACGGCAACCCACAACATCCATGTCCTTCGTCCTCTGTCCATTGCGTCCCACTTGATTCGATTCCCAATCTCACGCCGAAGATGCATTAGCGGGTTTGAAGCGACACGTCATAGCCGAGAATCACACCGGTGCGGTCCTTCACGGGAATAACCGAACGCACCGTAAACGGCCGCCGCAGGCGGGATTTCAGCACATCCTGGAGCACGCTTTGAAGATTCGGTTTCCCCTCCGTCTGGACCAGCCGGGCATCCACCTGGAACGTCCAGAGGTTTTTTTTGTGACTGAGCTGCACAATTCCCTGGACATGATGTAAATCCGAAAGTTGGAGCCGCGGCCGATCGTGGAACCAGGAGGCGGGCGTGAGGAAAATGAAGGCCAGGATCACCAGCACCATCACGTCGTATTGCCAACTTCCTCGCTCGTAGGCCCAAAAAATGGACTGGCGTAGCCCTTGCTTAACTTTCGCCCAGCTTCTCCCCGCCGCGTGAGCCGTGGCCTGGCGAGGCAGCCTCGCCGGAGAATAAGCCGATTCCCGAGGTTCGCCGCCTGGGTTCATGCTGTTGGATTCTCCAGCCGCCCAATAACTCGGCTGACTTTATTTGGAGATGATTTGGCCGTCCCGCATTTCGATGATGCGGTCCGCAACGGCTGCCGCCTCCGGGTTATGAGTAATCATCAAAATGGTCTGCCGGAACTCTTGATTGACGGAGCGCATCATGTTCAGCACCACCGCCGAGCTCTCGCTGTCCAGATTACCGGTAGGTTCGTCGGCCATCAAAATCTTTGGCTCGCAAATCGCCGCTCTGGCGATCGCCACGCGCTGCTGCTCCCCGCCTGACAGTTCGTTCGGCCGTTGAGCCAACTTGTCCGCGATGCCCAGCATGTTGGTGACGGTCTCAAACCGGTGCGGATTGCACCCGTCCCCTTGGATGTGCTGGGCCAGGAGAATATTGTCTCGCGCCGTGAGGGTAGGCAGCAAGTTAAAGCGTTGGAACACAAAGCCGATCTTGTGCCGCCGAAAACGGGTGCGCTCCGCGTCGCTGAGGGCAAAAAGGTCGTTCCCATCCACCAACACCTTTCCGCTCGTCGGGCGCGTCAGCCCCCCCAGAACGTGAAGCAGCGTGGACTTGCCACAGCCCGAAGGGCCCATCACCGCCACGAATTCGCCCTCCTCAACGGTCAAGCTGACTCCCCGTAAAGCAGGGATGCTGACCCGCCCGATCCGGTAAACCTTCTCTAGATCCTGCGTGGCAATAATGGGTTCCATGACATTTGATGCCACCTTCTTAGGCTGCTCTGAAAACTCATGGCGCCATAAACTCACCGGCTGAGCTTTATTCGTAAGCCAGCGCATCCACCGGATCAAGCTGCGCCGCACGAAGCGCGGGATAAAGAGCGCCGATGAACGACCCCACGATAGCTAGTATAGCCGCCCAAACCGCCCACCGCGCCGTGAACTCGACCGTTACCGTCGGAAAAGCTCGGTGGATCAACATCCGCCCCGCCCAGGTTCCGAGATAGCCCGCGACGATGCCCGCCAAAGACAAAATCCCTGCCTCTTCGAGAATCAGCTCAATGATATACCCCTTGGTGGCTCCCAGTGATTTCAAAATTCCGATTTCCCGGGTCCGCTCGGCAATTGTGGTGTACATAGAAAGGAAAATCACCAGGAAGCCGATCGTTACCGCAATTGCCACCAGCACGGTAATGAAGTCGGTCAACGCCGGCAGGTCGTTCGACGTCAATAGCGACATGTATTCCTGAACCGACAATACCGTGTAATTAGGAAGTAATTTCTTGATGGCGTTAATCACGCTGTCGGTATAGCCGGGATTAGTGCACTTGATAAAGAAAATTGAAGCCCGGTTTTGTTGTTCAGCCAGGCTCTCCGCGGTCTGAAGTGGAATAAACAGGCGTGAACCTTTGCCGTGCTCAACGATGCCCGACACGGTAAAACCGTGATTGAGGAGCTTCACCACTTGGCCGACACGGACTCGGTTCTGCCGCGCGTACCAGTTATCTACTAACAGGTCGTAAGGTCCGGTGAAGGGGCCGCCGCGGAGATAGGCAAAGCCTCCGGTCACCCGGTCCCAGGTCTTCATGTCAATTCCCCAGATGAGCGAAACGCCGGAGGGGTCAAATTGGAACAACACGGGGGTGACCGCTTTAACGTGGTCGAGCCTGGCAAAATAGTCGCCCAGTTTAACGGGCATGGGCGCGCTGGTCATGCCCAGAAACATGGACGCGTGAGGCGCCTGAACCATCACGTCCGCGCCCAGACCCCCAATCCGCTGCGCGGAGTCGTGGAGCATCCCATGCGTCAGCCCCACGACCAGCATCACCATGCTCACTTCAATCCCCACCGCCAGAACACTGATGACCGTCCGGATGGGTCGCCGCAAGATGTTCTGGGCGATCATTCTACCGATCACTTGCCGACCCCACTTTCGCCTCGCCTAACCGGACAAGCTTGGCATGGCGAGGCCTGGGTAAGATGAATTTTTCGGGCGCGATTTCCGCATTGAAGTCCACTTTCTGAAACTGGATAATTAAAATGTATCCTTC